>JBNMIN010000016.1:0-29867 GCA_050873305.1 Oscillospiraceae bacterium | reverse complement strand
TGACACCCTTGCCTGCGCCCGCCTTTGCTTCGCCGAGTGCGGCGCAGTTCGCGTCGTTGTCGAGATAGATAGTCTTCTTGAGTCTCGACTCGAGGATATCGCGCGCGGGAACATTATCGAAAGCGAGGTTGTTGGCATATTCGATAACGCCGTTCTTCTTGTTGACCGAACCGGGGGTTCCGATACCTACGCTGACGACATCGTTCATGGTGATGCCCGCATCTATAACAGCAGCCTCGACAGCCTTGGCAACATCCTCAAGAATAGCTTCCGCCGCGCGGGGGCAATTTGTCTTGAGCTTGCCTCTGCCGATGATTTTCATTTCTTCATTGATGACGCCGGCAACGATATTCGTGCCGCCGAGATCGACTCCTACTCTGTACATTTTTTTACCTCCAGATAGACAGTTTCTCTCTCCCTGTCTTTTTATATCAGAAATCATGCCAGACTTCAAGTTCCTTCTTCTCGGGAACTATATCATCCGTCATGCCGAGCGAATGCAGCAGCTCGCGCGCCGCATTATAGCCCATTTTCTTTTGCCTGTTATTCATCGCCGCCGCTTCGATTATTATCGAAAGGTTTCGTCCGGGTTTGACGGGAACAACGGTCAGCGGAATATTTATGCCGAGTATCTCGACATACTCGTTATCGAGACCGAGGCGGTCATAGACCTTTTCGTTATCCCACGGCTCGAGCTGAACGACCATATCGATTTTCTCGGTCATTTTGACAGCGCCCATACCGAATATCCTGCGGGCGTTTATTATGCCGACGCCGCGCAGCTCGATAAAGTGGCGTATGTTATCCGGCGCACTGCCGACGAGCGTTCTCGAAGAGACGCGGCGGATTTCGACCGCGTCATCCGCTATCAGTCGGTGACCGCGCTTTATAAGCTCAAGGGCAGTCTCGCTCTTGCCGACGCCGCTGTCGCCGAGGATCAGAACACCCTCGCCGCTGACTTCGACAAGCACGCCGTGGCGCGTGATGCGCTGGGCAAGCTCAACGCTCAGATATGATATAAGAGTTGACATACAGCCGGAAGTGGAATCCGGGCTTGTCAGAATCGGCACGGAATATTTCTGCGCATATTCACGCAGCTTATCCGGGCACTCGAGCGAACGGGTGATAACGACGGCGACGGGTTCGGTCGCCATCAGCCGCTCCATGCTCGCCGCGGCGGCATCCTCATCGAGGCTCGAAATATAGTTCATCTCGGCGAGACCGAGGAACTGGATACGCTCGGCATCGAAATACGCGCTGTAGCCTGCGAGCATAAGCCCGGGGCGGTTGACATCCTGCGAGGTGACATAGACATCCTCGACGGGCTTGGGCGCATAAAGTATCCCGAGTGAATTATCTTCCACTACTTTTTTGAGTGAAACGGAATATTTACCCATACTTCTCTCCTGTAGTTCTCCAATTGAAGAAATGATAGTGCATACGGATTATATTATAATAGATTTGGGCAAAAGTTCCAATACCTTTTTGACTTTTTTTGAAGTTTTGGGAAGCTTTTTTTAATATTTTCAGCGGGGCGGCAGAAGGATTTGAAGAACGGGAAAAATGGAACGGGACTGCATGGGATTTTAAATCGGCGATAGTCGGCTTCTGCCTTTGCGACCTGCCATAATCGAACGATATATATTTTCTGCGTTTTGGTATTTTTACTTATTACTTTGAATGAAGCGAAACTAACCCCTCAGTCTCGGCTGCGCCGAGCCAGCTCCCCTGCAGGGGAGCCTATGGCGGTGTTGATTTTGTGCATTTTGTGCCGGGTCGTCGCACCATACGAGCTGCGGGTCAATAAGATTTTGCAAATTTCGCGGGCGGATGATATTCGAGCATATCACGAACTTTTTCACTGTTCACTTTTACTTATTACTTTGAGCATCAGCGAAATTAACCCCTCAGTCTCGGCTGCGCCGAGCCGGCTCCCCTTGCAGGGGAGCCTATAGCAGTGTTGATTTTGTGCGTTTTGTGCCAATGCAAGGCAGATGGTTTGTTTTATTCACAGAGAAAGCGAGCCGGAAGAGAAGCTCTCTCCCGGCCGATATCCGTTTCTATGTTAGACGTCCGTTTCTCTGATTCCGAGGCTGACGGAAAGAGCCTGATCCACCCTGCCCATATCCGCGCCGCCGAGCGCGCCCATCTTTTCCTTGAGGCGCTTTTTGTCGAGCGTGCGCACCTGTTCGAGCAGGACTATCGAATCCTTGGCAAGTCCGCAGCCGTCCGCATTGACTCTTATATGAGTGGGAAGGTTGGTCTTATACTTCTGGCTGGTTATCGCCGCGGCTATGACCGTCGGGCTGAAGCGGTTGCCGACATCGTTCTGAACTATCAGCACGGGTCTTATCCCGCCCTGCTCGGAGCCGACGACGGGACTCAGATCAGCGTAGTATATATCTCCCCGTTTTACTGTCATTTTTAATCACTCTCCGTTTTTATTGTCCGGCAAGAGTATTTTTGCCTGACAAAAGCGCGATTAAACATTAACTTGTTATTCGGGGAGCAAAAATTTCAAGTCAGTCCATTATATGTCCTGTTTTTATTTGGGTGAGACATTGCGAAACTCCGCGGTCAGCAGAGCTTTCGGTATTTCGAGGCTCTGCGGCAAGCCGTTATCGCCGCGGCGCAGGGTGAAATCCACGCCCGAGACGGTGCCTTTCGTCTCCCATGCGTCGCCCGTATGTACGGTCTGAGTATTTGCCGTGTCGGACGAGGTTTTGAGCGTTTTAGTTATCAGCTCGCCAACCCCGCTCTGCGGCAGAGATGAGAGATTCGCCGAAAAAGTCAGATTGCCGTAGCTGAATGTGCAGGTCGAGCCGCTGAGCTTCACTTTCAGGCCGCGAACGGTTGCCGGGGAAGTAAACTCAAGCTGAGCTTCGGTGAGCGAAGTCTGATCGTACTTTGCCTCATACTCGCGCTCGCCGTTTATGATATACAAATCGGCTGTGAACGCGGTCGGGATATCCGGCGGCTGATCTTTGTTGTTTTTCAAAGGTGCGTTTTTGCATCCGAAAAGAGAAAAGGCAAACAGTAAGCTTAAGATAAACGGAAAAATTCGTTTCAAGCTATCACTCCAATTGCCCGTTACCTCTCCAGGGTTCGCAGCACGCGCGGCAGAGCGGCTATGCAGTCGGAGGCGAGCATCGACGAGAGCGACAGTTCGCGCGCCGCGGCATCTCCGGCGGCGCCGTGGATATATGCGCCGAGCACCGCCGCGTCAAACGGATACACGCCCTGAGCGAGGAGCGCGAGAATGATGCCCGAGAGCATATCTCCGCTGCCGCCCTTTGCCATGCCCTGATTGCCGGTGACGTTGATATATGCGTCGTGCCTGCCCGCGCCGGCTATCACCGTGCTCGCGCCCTTGAGCAGGAGCACAACGCCGTATTCATCGGCAAAGCGGCGGGCGACATTCACCCGGTCGCGCTCGATATCGGCGATGCTCATGCCGGTAAGGCGGGACATCTCGCCGGGGTGCGGAGTGAGGATAACGGGAGCTTTGATATTTTTCAGTATATCTATATTGGCGGCGAGCGCATTTATGCCGTCGGCGTCTATAATCATGGGCTTTGTGCAGCTCTGCACGAGCGCCGAGACGAGTTCTTTCGTATGGAGATTGAGCCCGAGACCGCATCCGACGAGCACAGCCGAGGATTTTTCAGCCTGCTCGAGCAGCGCTGGTATCGCGCCGGACGAGAATGTTCCCGCTTCGTTTGACGGCAGGGGCAGAAGCAATGATTCGGTGAGCTTCGGGGCTATCGCGTTATATGCGGCATCGGGAAATGCGGCAGTTACAAGACCCGCTCCGCATCTAAGCGCCGACGAAGCGGCAAGCACAGCCGCGCCCTGCATATTGCGGCTGCCGCAGACGCTCAGAGCGCGCCCGAATGTGCCTTTATTCGCCATAAGGTCGCGGCGCGGGAATATTTTCTTCGCCTGGGCGGGAGTCAGCACGGCGAGGGTATCGCCCTCAATGCCGTCAATGATATCGTCATCGATGCCTATCGCGACGGTTATTATTTCGCCGCAGAGCACGCGCGCGGGTTTTAATATATGGACGGGCTTCATGCACGACACGGCTATTGTGATATCCGCTTTTATGCAGCTGCCCGGCACATCGCCGCTGTTGCTCTCGAGTCCGCTCGGGACATCGATTGAAACGACTTTTGCAGGCGAAGCGTTTACAGCCTCAAAGACCGCTCTCACCCGCTCGTCCTCTCTGTATTTATAGCCCGTGCCGAACACGGCATCGACTATCACTGAAGCAGATTCGATTGAATTTTCAGCGTTTTCCTCTCCCCAGAAGAACTCCGGGACGAGCCCTGTTTCGACCGCTTTTTCGCGCATGAGTATCGAGTCCTCGGCGGTAGGCTCGCCGAACGCCTCGACGACGGCAACATTGAAGCCTGCGAGGGCAAGCTTGCGGGCGATAACAAAGCCGTCACCGCCGTTTTTGCCCTTTCCGCAGAGGACGCATATGAGCCCGCGCGACTGCTCAAGAGATGCAAAGCGCTCCCTTACAGCACGAGCGCACGCGCTGCCGGCGTTTTCCATCAGGCGGGTGAAGCTCATTCCCCTGTTGACCTGCGCCTGCTCGGCAGAGAACATCTGCGATGAAGTCAGAACTTTCATTTTGCCGCCTCCCCGTCTGCGTTTTCATAGCGCTCGTCGCCCCACCATGCGGGCATAAGCTCGCCTAATGTGACGGTTTCGCGCTTGTCATAATCGGTCATTATCTGCATATCGCGATTTTTATCGGACAGCTGCAAGAAGAACTCGCGGCACGCGCCGCAGGGCATACCGCTGCCGCCTCCGTAAGGCGGGCGGTCGCGGAAAGCAATGAGTCTCTTGACAACGGTCTGACCGCTTTGCAGATACATATTGAGCGCGGCGACACGCTCGGCGCACAAATCCATAACGCCGCTGCAGCTCTCGATGCAAAAGCCGGTATATATCTCGCCGTTTTCGCTCTCAAGGGCGCAGACGACATGGTGCGCATAGATAAACGGCGAAACATCGCCGGGATGATACTGCTCCTGTGCGGCGGCACAGAGTTTTTCCCAAATATCCATAGTATTCCTCACTTTTATAAAACAAGGGATTGCTTATAAAACAAGGGACTGCCGCGCGGACAGTCCCCGATTATCATTTTGCGTCGATAACTACTTTTCCGTCCTCGACAAGGGCGCGGACTTCGCTCAGCGGAGACGAAGCGTGATCAACGATAGCGTTAGCTATCTTATCCTCGACCTGCCGCCTGATATTGTTCCGCAGGTCGCGCGCTCCGCGCAGACCGCCCTCGGACATCGAGGCGATAAGCTTCGGCACGCTCTCATCCCACGAGAACGCGATGCCCTTGTCGCGCAGAGGCTCGACAAGCTCGGTGAGCATGAGATTCGATATCTGCTCAAGATTCTCCGGGGTCAGGTCGTTGAAGACGACTATCTCGTCAACTCTGCCGATAAACTCCGGGCGCAGGAACTCTCTGAGTGCCTTGAGCGCCTTTTCTTTATTGGCGTCGTTCTGATTCTTTGCAAAGCCCATGACACCCTCGCGACGTTCGCTGCCGGCGTTGGAGGTCATGATGATTATCGTGTTTTCAAAGCTCACGGTTCTGCCCTGCGCATCGGTTATTCTGCCCTCGTCAAGTATCTGGAGCAGGATGTTCATAACATCGGGATGCGCTTTCTCTATCTCATCGAAGAGTATGACCGAATAGGGCTTTCTGCGGACTTTTTCGGTCAGCTGACCCGCCTCGTCATAGCCGACATAGCCGGGCGGCGAGCCGATGATACGCGAGACGGAGTGTTTCTCCATGAACTCGGACATATCAAGGCGGATAAGCGTCTCGGGAGTGTTGAACAGCTCCTGAGAGAGCAGTTTTACAAGCTCGGTCTTGCCGACTCCGGTCGGTCCGACGAAGATAAACGACGACGGGCGGCGGCGCGGATTAATCTGCACTCTGCCGCGCTTTATCGCGGCGCAGACGAGCTCGACCGCCTCGTCCTGACCGATAAGCTTCGCTTTGAGATGCTGTTCCATATCGGCAAGGCGGGTAAGGTCGCTCTCCATTATCTTATTTGCGGGTATGCCTGTCCAAAGCTGGATAACTCTGGCGATGTCGCTCTCCGTCACCGCATTGTCGGCGGCGAGGGGCTTCAGCGCCTCGATATCTTTCTCTTTGGCGGCGATACTGCTCTTGACTTTAAGCAGTCCCTCGTAGTCGGTGTTCTCGGTCTCTTCCATCATCGCCTGCTGGCGGTCGTTGAGGTTTTTGAGGTCGTCCTCGGCGGTCTCGAGATCGCTGATGCTCTTGTTTCTGAGGTTCGCGCAGGTGCAGGCCTCATCGAGCAGGTCGATAGCCTTATCAGGCAGGAAGCGGTCGTTTATATAGCGCTCGGAGAGCACAACCGCTCTGTGGACGAGCGAATCGCTTATGGTGACCTTGTGGAAGTTTTCGTAATAGTCCTTGATGCCGACGAGCATCTGATAGGTCTCCTCTATCGACGGCTCCTCGACTTTTATCGGCTGAAGGCGGCGCTCAAGGGCGGCGTCCTTCTCGATATATTTTCTGTATTCGGTGAAGGTCGTTGCGCCGATTATCTGTATCTCGCCTCTCGAAAGGGCAGGCTTCAGAATATTTGCGGCGTTCATCGAGCCCTCCGCATCGCCTGTGCCGACGAGGTTGTGCACCTCATCGATGAACAGGATTATATTGCCCTCTTTTTTGACCTCGTCAATAAGACCCTTTATGCGGCTCTCAAACTGACCTCTGAACTGAGTGCCGGCGACAAGAGCGGTGAGGTCGAGCAGGTGTATCTCCTTTTTGGCGAGCTTCGCGGGAACTTCGCCGTTGGCTATACGCAAGGCAAGACCCTCGGCTATTGCGGTCTTGCCGACGCCGGGCTCGCCGATAAGGCAGGGGTTGTTCTTCGAGCGGCGGCAGAGAATCTGCACCGCACGGTAAATCTCATTATCGCGTCCGATGATGCGGTCTATTTTACCCTCGCGGGCTTTTTCCGTGAGATCCGTGCAATAGAGCGAGAGGAACTTTCTCCCCTTTTTCTTCTTGCCCTTTTTCTTTTCGCCCGGACCCTTGGCGTTGATAACGGGGATGCCGAACGGACCGACCTGGGGCTTGTTATCGTCGCTGTCGCCCTCGTCGATTTCATCCTCGCCGTCGGAGTCCTCGTCCTCTTCATCGTCGTCCTGCTCGGACTGATTCATGAAAGGAAGAGTTCCCGCGCCGCCGGGCATGAAGCCTGTTCCGTCCTCGCCGAACAGCTCATCGAACTGGTCGCTGACGGAATCCACCTCGTCCTCCGAGATGCCCATGCTCTCCATTATCTGCTTTATGGGTCCTATATTCATTTCCATGGCGCATTTCATGCAGAGTCCTTCCTGCTTGGTCTCGTTGCCCTCGACCTTGGTTATGAAGAACATTGCAGGGCGTTTGCCGCACCTGGAACACATCATCTTTTTCATTTAAATAATCTCCGGGATTCTGATTTGACTTTTATCGGAACGCATATGGTTAGGCACCGCTGACACGGTTCATTTGCTGATTCCGATTGTTATTTTTTGCCCTTTGCTTCCATTCTGCTCTGGTGCTTTTCTTTCACCTGTCTGTAGGTCGCGGGCATATAGCTTGCGAAAGCAACTATAGTAAGTATTGCCGAAATTATGACAAGTACCATGAGAACGGGGTCGGGCAGAGTCCAATAATTTCTGAACGCGCCTATCTCGGGACCGAAGCCGATTATGACAAGCATAACGAGATAGAACACGAAGGTTGCGACCTTGCCGTAAATCTCGGCCGCACCGGGCTTGATGCCGCAGGCTATCATTATGGCTCCGCCGATAACCATAACCGCCTCTTTGGCGAGGAACACGAGGAACACCCAGCTGAAAGCGACCATCGACGGATCACTGCAGCTGCGGAAAGCTATGTAGAGCATGACTGCGATTGTTATCTGAGTCAGCTTATCTGCGACAGGATCGAGTATCTTACCGAGCTCGCTGACCTGATTGAAGCGGCGGGCGATTTTTCCGTCGAGGAAGTCACTGATGCCGGAAAGCGCGAGCATGAGCACTGCCCAGCCGATATGGCCTTTATAATAGAGCACGGCGAATGCGGGTATAAGAAAGATTCTTATAAGCGAGAGCAGATTCGGGACAGTCAGACAGCCCTTAAACAGATTTTTTACCATAGTTATCCTCCTCAAATATGTTCCTCCCTGTGCGGGGACGGAAATATCAAACCGTTATCAGCCGCGAAAATATATCGGTTGAAACGATCAAACTCACGAGTTTGGATGCGCCGACTGCCGAGGCGAACTGCGTGCCGGGCGCAAAGGACGCGGCGGCATCGAGCAGCAGGCAGGCAAACACGGCGACGAACACGCCCTTCAAAGCTCCGAAAACACCGCCGAGAGTGCGGTTGACGGAGCGGATAACGGGCAGTTCAAACAGCTTGCAGACAGCCTTTGCGGCAATCTGAAGAAAGAAGTCGCAGACAAAGAAAATGACGGCGAAGCTCAGGACTTTGAGCACGGCGACGGCGATAGGTTTCGCGACGCTGTCGCAGATTTCGGCGGCGATATTCGACGCGCTCAGATCGATTGAGCCCGCCTTTTCGGATATCGCGGCGATATCAACGCCCATACTCTGCGCCGCTTTGACAATGGCGGCGGGCAGAGAGGATATAACCTCCTGCACATTCTGCGAGGTAAGCTGAGCCGAGGATATATCGGGCAGCTGAGCCGCCACGGCAGTTTCAAGGCTCTTTTTTATGAACAGGTCATATATACCGCTTGCAACGGGTTCGCTCAGCCACACGGCGAGCGCAGCCGCCGCGGCGACCACGACGAGTCCGATTATCGAGCGGATAAGCCCGTTTTTGACGCCGACGAAAATGCACAGCACAAACACCGCGACTATTAAAAAATCGACTATAAAATCCAAGGCTTATCCCCCCCTGTTCGCTGTTTTTTCAATTATATCACACGCTATGCACAGTGGCAAACCTTTTATTATTAAGCGGTTGTTAATTTTTTGTGATATTTGACGCATATTGTACATACACGTCGCTGCCCGCGCAGATGACCCTTTTGCCGTTTTTGCCGGCAGAGACGGTCTTGGCGGTCTCGCCGCTTGAAGATATCAGCTCGACGCCATCGTCAAACAGCACGGCGACATATTTATCGGTGCAGGTGAGGGCATAAATTTTCTTGTCGAAGCTGCGCTCGAACAGGAGCTTTGAACGCCTGTCGAAAGCCACGACCTTCGGCTTCTCCTCGTTGGCGTATTCATAGAGCACGACGGCGCTTCTGCCCGAATCCGACGCGGACTCGTGAGCCAGAGTGTTGCTGCCGAAGGAGTAATCCTCTTTGTGCCCTTTTTTCGTCACGGTCGTTTTGAAATCGGTCGAATAGGCTATTATGCTGGTGCTCGAATTATATATGACATCGAAGAGCAATGTGTTGTCATATTTTATGTCGGTAACTACCGGATTATCTTTTCTGAAATTCAGCACGACAAGGCGCGAATATGTAACGGCGTTTTCGGAGCCGACGAGTATCAGCGCGGCGCTCTTGCCGTTGGGTGCTATCGAGATATCAAATATCTTCTCCTGCGCGCACTCCCAGGCGAATATCTTTTCTAACTTGTGATTATATACGCACAGCTCGCTCTGAGCTGCGGAGGTTTTGAGTGAGAACGCTATGGTGCCGTCCTTGCCCATGGCGGCGGTATAGATAGGCGAACCCGTGTTGCCGTCGCCCAGAATCTTGCTCGAATTCATCAAAGTGAAATCGCCGGAAGTGCGGTCATAGACCAGCGCTCTGCCTTTATAGACCGCCATATCCGGGTCGGAATAGTTATGCTCAAGGCGCGCAACTTCTTTGGCGGAGGAATTGAGCACGACGACGGAATCGCGGGTCAGCAGGGCGATATTCGACTTGAACGGCTTCATATCGAGCACATCAGCCGAGCTTATTTTATATGGATATCCCGCTCCCGTGCCGGACGCGGATATCAGCTGCTTTGCCGAATCCTCGACATCGTTATACTTCATACCGCCGAACGAACGCGCGGCGAAGAACACGACCGCGCCGACCGCAAGCAGAGTCAATATAACAATTATTATCGTCTCGCGCCCGGAATTTTTTGTTTTCTTCCTGCCGTTTTGTGCGGGTTTATCCGTCTTTTTCTTTGCAAAGAGTCCGCTTATGAGCTTCTTTGCGCTGTTTTTCTTCTTGCCCTTTTTCTCTGCCAACTTGCCGCACCCCCGTTTCAATCTTCTTTGCCGTTATAGAAAACCTGCTCAAGACAGAGTCCGCAGGCGGGCGCAGTTGCCCCCGCTCTGTCTCTGCTGAGCGATGAAATTATATCGGGCAGCGAATCTGCCGCTATCCTGCCCCTCGAAATATCGAGGAGCGTACCGACCATTATTCTGACCATATTATAGAGAAAGCCGTCCGCCTCGAAGTACATCAGCACTTCGTCGCCGCGGCGCACGACATCGGCGCGGGTCAACGTGCGGACATTGTCGACAGTGCTGGCACCCGCCGCGCAGAACGCCGAAAAGTCGTGGGTTCCGAGCATCTGCGACGCCTGACGGTTCAGAAAATCCGCATCGAGCGGATATTTATAGTGATAAGAATATCTCGAAATAAAAGGATTGCGCTCCTGCGCGTTCCAGATCCTGTAGACATATCGCTTGCCGGAGCAGTCATAGCGCGCGTGAAACTCAAACGGCACTTCGCGGCAGTCGGTCACCGCGATATCGTGCGGCAGAACTCCGTTCATCGCGCTCTTCCACTTCTCGGGCGAAAGAGACGATTCGGTGCGCATATTGCAGCAATACATATCGGCGTGGACGCCGGAATCCGTTCGCGAACAGCCTATGACATTATCGCGGACTCCGCAGATACGCTCGGCGGAATCCTGAAAGGTCTGCTGAACCGTATTCGCATTTTCCTGCACCTGCCAGCCGTGATAATCCGTGCCGTCATAGCGCAGGGTAAAGAGCAGATTCTTCAAAACCTTCACTCCGATCAGATAAGATGCCCGAGATAATGATTGAGGACTATTACAGCCGCGAGCAGAGCGGCGGTGATGCCGAGGGCGACGAAATCGCGCGCGGCGAGCTTCATCTGCTTCATGCGCGTTCTGCCCTCGCCGCCCGTGTAGCAGCGGCACTCCATGGCGAACGCCAGCTCATATGCGCGGCGGAACGACGAGATAAACAGCGGAATCAATATCGGTATAAGCGCCTTGGCGCGCTTTATAAGTCCGCCTGTTTCAAGATCCGCTCCGCGCGCTTTCTGCGCGTTCATTATGCGCTCGATCTCCTCGATAAGCACGGGGATAAAGCGCAGGGCGAGCGTCATTATCATGGCGAGAGTATGCACCGGCACTTTTATCACCTTCAAAGGCGAGAGCAGGCGCTCCAGCGCGTCGGTGAGCATAGTGGGCGTGGTTGTATAAGTCAGCAGCGAGCTGACAACGACGAGCAGGATTATACGCACGGTAGTAAATATCGCGGTATAAACGCCTGTGGTCGTTATGGTTATTTTCCAGAATGAGACGAGTGTCTCGCCGCCGCGGTTATAAAAGACATTGATGACGGCGGTGAAGAGCATGAGAATAACGAGCGGCTTTATGCTGCGCCACATCATCTTCATCGGAACTTTTGAAAGCAGGAGAGTCGCCACGACGAAAACGAGTCCGAGCGCGAGGGAATAGAAATTTCTGCACACGAAGAGAATGACTATAAGCGCCATTGTGAGCACAAATTTCATGCGCGCATCCATGCGGTGGATGACGGAGGTGCCGGAATAATACTGGCCGATAGTGATATCGCTTATCATACCATTCCCCTCCCCTCAAAATAGCGCATGAGCTCGTCCGCGCCCTGATTTACCGTGAACACGGACGGAGAGACATCAAAGCCCCTGTCATGCAGCGCTCTGAATATTTTTGTTATCTGCGGAACGGTGAGCCCCATCTCCTCGAGCTCGTCCGTGCGGGAATAGACCTCGGGCACGGTGCCGAACATCGCGACATGGGAATGGTTGAGCACCAGTACTTTGTCGGCGGTCTTGGCAACATCCTCCATGCTGTGGGAGACGAGGATAACGGTGCTCCCGGTCTGCTCGCGATAGGTGCGGACAAGCGAGAGAATAACCTCTCTGCCGCGCGGGTCGAGACCCGCGGTGGGCTCATCGAGAATGAGCACTTCGGGTTCCATTGCCATAACGCCCGCTATTGCGGCGCGGCGTTTTTCGCCGCCCGAAAGATCGAACGGAGACTTTTTCAGATGCTCTTCGCTAAGTCCGACAAATTCGGCGGCGCGGCGCACGCGGCGGTCAATCTCCGCGCTGTCGAGTCCCATATTTTTCGGTCCGAACGAGATATCTTTATAGACGGTCTCTTCAAAAAGCTGATACTC
The DNA here is from genome assembly GCA_050873305.1 of Oscillospiraceae bacterium. GTDB lineage: Bacteria > Bacillota > Clostridia > Oscillospirales > Acutalibacteraceae > CAG-177. The sequence continues at coordinate 17,407 of JBNMIN010000016.1, read as the reverse complement.
CGGATACTGGAAGCAAAGCCCAACCCTGAACCTTGCGGCGCGCAGAGTGCGCTTATCTTTGTTGATATCCTCGCCGCAGAGCAAGACTCTGCCGGAATCGGGCTTCAAAAGTCCGTTTAGATGCTGAAGAAGGGTGCTCTTGCCGGAGCCGGTATGACCGATTATTCCGACTATTTCGCCCTTTTCAAACTTTACATTTATATTCTCGATAGCGGCGACGGCTCCCGCCATGCCGTTTTCATAATAGTGGGTGAGATTTTCTGTTTCAAGCACTGTCATCGGCTCACCTCCATTATTTTTGAAAGCGCCTCGACGCACTCGTCGGCATCAAGGATATCGCCGGGCAGGTCTATCCCCTTTTCGATCAGGCGGTGGCACAGCTCGGTGCTCTGCGGCACATCGAGTCCGCAGCGGCGCAGGACATCGGTCTGGGAAAACACCTCGCGCGGCGTGCCGTCGAGACAGAGACGCCCGGAATCTATAATTATGACGCGGTCAGCCTTGACTGCCTCGTCCATGAAATGCGTAACAAAAAGGACGGTTATGCCCATCTCGCGGTTCAGGCGGCGGACCGTATCAAATACCTCGCGCCTGCCGCGCGGGTCGAGCATCGCCGTAGGCTCATCGAGCACGATGCAGCCCGTCTGCATGGCGATTATGCCGGCGATAGCCACGCGCTGTTTCTGACCGCCGGAGAGCTTATGCGGTTCGCGCAGGCGGTAATCGTACATTCCGACCGCCTTGAGGGCATCGTCGACCCTGCGGCGTATCTCATCGGGGGCTACGCCGAGATTCTCGGGTCCGAACGCCACATCATCCTCGACAATAGTCGCAACTATCTGGTTATCGGGATTCTGAAACACCATACCGACCTTGCGGCGGATATCCGTAAGCCTGTCCTCATCCGAAGTGTCGATGCCGTCAACGGTAACTGTGCCGCTCTCGGGCACTAAAATAGCGTTCGTCAGCTTCGCAAGGGTGCTCTTGCCGGAGCCGTTATGGCCGAGAACCGCAACAAATTCGCCGCGGTTGACGGTGAGGTCTATATTGCAAAGTGCCGGAGAGGGCTTGGCTTCGCCTTGCTCCTCCGGCTCATAGGTATAAGTTACATTTTTAAATTCAATAAACTTCTCACTCATTTTTATCTTCTCCACACTGCGCTTGCGCCGCAGGGCAGAACGAGCCCCGAGGCGGTGACGGGCAGACCTATCTCGTCGGAGGTCACCTTGCCGCCGAACAGCGGCGACACTGTACTGCCGAGTATATACTGCATGACGGACGCAGAAAGTCCCGTTGTGTAAGAGTTGATGAGCACCATAACGGGATCGTCCGAGAGCACGGCGGTACACAGCGACGCAAAGTCATAAACCGCATCCTCAAGCTTCCAGACCTCGCCGCCCGGTCCTCTTCCGTAAGACGGCGGGTCCATGATAATAATATCGTATTTGTTGCCGCGGCGTATCTCGCGCTCGACAAACTTCATGCAGTCGTCAACGAGCCAGCGCACGGGCTGCTCTGCAAGACCGCTGACTGCGGCGTTCTCCTTCGCCCAGGCGACCATGCCCTTTGAAGCATCGACATGGGTTACATGCGCGCCGGCATTGAGAGCCGAAATCGTCGCAGCGCCCGTATAGGCGAAAAGATTCAGCACGCGCAGGGGTCTGCGCTCTTTTCTGATTATCTCGGCGGTCATATCCCAGTTGACTGCCTGCTCCGGGAAAACGCCCGTATGCTTGAAGCCCATGGGTTTGACCATAAACGAGAGATCGCCGTATTTTATCTTCCACGCGTCGGGAATTTTTCTTCTGATATCCCACTTTCCGCCGCCCGAAGATGAACGGTTATAGACTGCGTGCGCCTTATACCAGAGCGGATGGGTCTTTTCTGTTTTCCAGATGACCTGGGGATCGGGTCTTATAAGTATGACATCTCCCCAGCGTTCGAGCCTCTGACCCGAAGAGCAGTCGAGCAGCTCATAATCCTTCCATTTATCGGCAACGCGCATATCTTTTCCTCTCCGGCGCGGGGTTCCGCGCTCCTGTTATATAAGTCTCTCTCTGACGACCTCGGCGATCTCATCGCAGAGCTTTTCGATAAGTTTTTCGTCCTTGCCCTCGAGCATGACTCTGACGAGCGGCTCGGTACCGGACACTCTGACGAGCACGCGTCCGTCCTCGCCGAGCTCAGTCTCAGCCTTGGCTATGGCTTTCTTTATCTCCTCATCGCTGGCAAAACGCACCTTACCGATATTGGAGACTCTGACATTCTTGAGCACCTGCGGATAGACCTCCATGCACTTTGCAAGCTCGGAGAGCGACTTTCCGGTGCGCTTCATGGTCTGAAGTACCTGAGCAGCGGTAACTTCGCCGTCTCCTGTAGTCGAATGATGCAGGAAAATGACATGACCGGACTGCTCGCCGCCTATCGCATAGCCCTTTTCAAGCATGCGCTCGAGGACATAGCGGTCGCCGACCTTCGTTATTTCGCAGTGAATATCATTGTCGGCGCAGAACTTGTGGAAGCCCATGTTGCTCATGACGGTGACAACTGCCGCGTCGCCGTCGAGCTCGCCGCGCTCTTTCATATCCTTGGCGCAGATGGCGATTATCTTATCGCCGTCAACGACATCGCCGTTTTCATCGACCGCAAGGAGTCTGTCGGCGTCGCCGTCGAATGCGAATCCCGCCATGAGTCCGTGCTCAACGACATATTTCTGAAGATTCTCGAGGTGAGTTGAGCCGCAGTTGTCGTTGATATTGACGCCGTCCGGCTCGTTTGCAAGCACATCGCACTCGGCGCCCATCTGCATGAAGAACTCGGGAGCGGTTATGCTCGAAGAGCCGTTGGCGCAGTCGAGGGCTATCTTCATGTTGTTGAACCTGTAATCAACGGTCGAGCACAGGTGGGTTATATAATCGAAAATCGGCATCTCCGAAGTTGTGACTCTGCCGACATCGCCGCCGATCTTGACGGGCGGAACGACGGTCTCATCGAGGATTATCGCCTCGATCTCCTCCTCGAGCGCGTCGGGGAGCTTATATCCGTCGGACTTGAATATCTTTATGCCGTTATATTCGCAGGGGTTGTGCGAGGCGGAAATCATTATGCCCGCATCGTACTGATATTTCTGAACGAGGAACGCCACCGCCGGGGTCGGCACGACGCCGAGGAGCAGTACATCTGCGCCGACGGAGCAAAGACCTGCGCTGATGGCGGCCTCAAGCATCTCCGATGATGCGCGGGTATCCATACCTATAAGCACGCGGGGTCTTTTATGCGTGCTGTCGGTGAGCACCATGGCGGTAGCTCTGCCGATCTTCATGGCGAGTTCGCAAGTAAGCTCGCTGTTTGCAACGCCTCTTGCGCCGTCTGTTCCGAAAAGTCTTCCCATAACTAAACCTCCAATTATCAGATATCGAACTGCTGCTGACCCGGCATTGCTATGCCGAGATGCCTGTAAGCGGCGGGAGTGACCGTGCGTCCGCGCGGAGTTCTGCTGAGAAAGCCGATCTGCATGAGGTAAGGTTCATAGACATCCTCAATCGTTATCGCCTCTTCGCCGACTGCCGCGGCTATCGTCTCGAGTCCCACGGGACCGCCGTTATAGTTTCTTATCATCGTAGTGAGGACAAGTCTGTCTATCGAATCAAGCCCGAGGGCATCGACCTCCATGCGGTCGAGCGCCATTGAGGCTGTTTCGCGGGTTATTACACCGTCGCCCATGACCTGGGCGAAGTCGCGCACGCGCTTCAAAAATCTGTTTGCGATTCGCGGAGTGCCGCGCGAGCGCGAGGCTATCTCGCCAGCGCCGCTCGGATCCATCTCTATGCCGAGGATGCCGGCGGAACGCGTGACTATCTGCGAGAGCTGCTCGGGCGTATACATCTCAAGGCGGAGAATAACGCCGAAACGGTCGCGCAGGGGCGCGCTGAGCTGACCCGCTCTCGTCGTTGCACCGACGAGGGTAAAATGCGGCAGGTCGAGCCTTATCGAACGCGCCGAGGGGCCTTTGCCGATAATTATATCTATCGCGCTGTCCTCCATGGCGGGATAGAGCACCTCTTCGACCGAGCGCGACAGGCGGTGTATCTCATCGACGAAGAGCACATCTCCGTCATTGAGATTCGTCAGCAGTGCGGCAAGGTCGCCGGGCTTCTCTATCGCGGGGCCTGAGGTCACGCGGAGATTAACATTCATTTCGTTCGCTATTATGCCCGCGAGGGTCGTTTTGCCGAGTCCGGGAGGACCGTAAAGCAGAACATGGTCGAGGCAGTCGCCTCTGCGGCGGGCGGCCTCGATATAGACCGAGAGGTTCTCTTTCGCCTTATCCTGACCGATATAATCAGTCAGCTGGCGCGGGCGCAGGGAAAACTCAAGGTCGGTATCCTCGGGCGAGAGATCGGGGGTAACTATGCGGTTTTCAGTATCCATATCCATAGAGCCGTCTCCTTTCTCTCATTATATATTCTTTGAAATAAGGCGCAGAGCCTGTTTTATCAGTTCTTCGGACGAGAGCGACTGATCGAGCCTGCCGACTGCCGAAGCCGCTTCGGTCTTTGTATAGCCGAGCATGACGAGGGCATCGACCGCCTCCTCGCCTGCGCTCGACGACGCGGCGGCGTTTATCGCGGCGAGCTCCTCGCGGTTCTCGGAAGATATATATGATTTCAGTTTATCTTTAAGTTCAAGCACGACTCTCTGAGCGAGCTTTGCGCCCACGCCCTGAGCCGCGGTTATCGCCTTTGTATCGCCCGAGGCGACGCAGACGGCGAGCCTGTTCGGAGTCAGCTGAGAGAGTATCGCAAGGGCGGCTTTCGGACCGACGCCGGTAACATTTATAAGCAGTTTGAAGCAGTCAAGCTCATCCTTATCATAGAAGCCGAACATATCGAGCGCATCTTCGCGGACATTGAGATAGGTATAGAGCGTGACCGTATCGCCTATAGTGCCTATATTTTTCAAGGTATTGGCAGTGGCACTGCAATTGAACGCAACGCCGCCGCAGCTGACCGCGACGCTCGTTGCATCGGTATAGACCACTTGACCGGTGATACTGTAAAACATACTGCTCTCCTTTATCTGTACTGACTGAGTCTGCCCATGACGGAGCCGCTGCAATGGCAGTGGCAGACCGCCATAGCGAGCGCGTCGGCGGCGTCATCGGGCTTCGGAATTTTTTCAAGATTGAGGATTATCCTCGTCATCTCCTGCACCTGCTTCTTCTCGGCGCGTCCGTAACCGACGACGCTCTGTTTGACCTGCAGGGGCGTATACTCAAAAATCGGGATACGGTGCTTCTGCGCGGCGAGAACAAGGACTCCCCTCGCCTGGCTGACATCGATAACCGTTTTTGCGTTGTTGTTATAGAAAAGCTTTTCTATCGACATCGCTTCGGGCTTATACTTCTCCATAAGCTCCGACACGCCATCATATATGCGCTCGAGGCGGATGTTGAACGGCATCCCTGCGGGCGTTGTCACCGCGCCGTAATCGAGCATGGTGAAGTGGTTGTTTTTATATTCCACAACGCCGCAGCCGACGATTGCATATCCGGGATCGATACCGAGAACTATCATTTCTTGTTTGATTCCCTTTCTCTGATTATCATGCGCGTCGGGGTGCCCTCAAGACCGAAGACGGAGCGAATCTGATTGTCGATATATCGCTGATAGCTGTAATGGAACAGATCCTTGCGGTTGACGAAGCAGACGAATGTCGGCGGACGGGTCGAAGCCTGAGTCATATAGAATATCTTGAGTCTTCTGCCCTTATCGGTCGGCGGCTGGACGCGCGCCGTGGCATCGGCGAGCAGGTCGTTGAGGCGACCGGTCGAGATACGCATGGCGTTCTGATCGTCAACATATTTGATGAGCTCGAACAGTCTGTCGAGCCTGAGTCCCGTTTTTGCCGAGATAAAGATTATCGGGGCATAGGACATAAACGAGAAGTCGTTCATCAGCTTCTTGCGGTAAGAGTCCATGGTCTTGCCGTCCTTTTCGACGGCATCCCACTTGTTGACTGCGATTATGCAGGCCTTGCCGAGCTCGTGCGCGATGCCAGCGACTTTGGAATCCTGCTCGGTGAAGCCCTCCACCGCATCTATCATTATAACACATACCTGCGCGCGTTCAACAGCCATTCTCGCTCTTATGACGGAATATTTTTCGATAGCGTCATAGACGCGGCTCTTTCTGCGCAGACCTGCGGTATCTATAAAGACAAACTTGCCGTATTCATTTTCTACATAAGAATCCGTTGCGTCACGGGTAGTACCCGCGATATCGGAGACTATCATTCTGTCCTCGCCCAAAATGGCGTTGACGAGCGACGATTTGCCGACATTGGGCTTGCCGATGACGGCGACCTTGATGGTGTCGTCCTCCTCTTCCTCTTCGTCGGCGGGCGGCAGATGCTCGCAGACGGCGTCGAGCAGATCGCCCGTGCCCATTCCGTGGACGGACGAAACGGCTATAGGATCGCCGAGACCGAGGTTGTAGAACTCATAGTACTCCGCGGGAGGTTCGCCGACGGTGTCGCACTTGTTGACGCAGAGAACTATCGGCTTGCCGCTCTTCTGGAGCATGGACGCGACCTCGCTGTCAGTCGAGACAACGCCGGAGCGCACATCGGTGACGAGAATTATAACATCCGCGCTGTCGATAGCCAGCTGAGCCTGGCGGCGCATCTGCTTTAAAATTATATCGTCCGAATAGGGCTCAATGCCGCCCGTATCGACGAGCAGCAGCGTTCTGCTGCCCCACTCGCAGTCTCCGTAGATTCTGTCGCGGGTAACGCCGGGGGTATCATCGACTATGCTCAGACGCGCTCCGACGAGCTTGTTGAACAGGGTCGATTTGCCGACATTGGGTCTGCCGACGATTGCAACAACCGGTTTTGACATATTTATGACCGCGCGGCAAACGGCTTTTGCCGATACCGCTTCCTTTCAAAGTTTTGGGATTATTATAAGCAGCATTTACGCTTATAAAAATCAAAAAGGCAGAGAAGGCTCATCCTCCTCTACCTCTCCGCATTCATGACTTGTACGAAGCACAGCCGAGGCGGAACCTCAGCTTAGCAGTTAACGCTTTAAGCCGCCGATACCGGCCGCTTTACGAGTCATATTTGACTTGCGTGTGTTTCAAAGGGCTCACGCGTCCTTCTTAATCACTTGCTTGCCGTTGTAATAGCCGCACTCGGGGCATATTCTGTGGGGTCTCTTGTACTCCCCGCACTGCGGGCACTTAACGAGCTCGGGAGCGTCCATCTTCCAAACGTTGGAACGTCTCTTGTCTCGTCTTGCGCTTGATACTCTTCTCTTGGGTACCGCCATGTTGAGCACCTCCTTAATACTAGTGCATTGAATGTGGAAAAAATCCTTTTAATTATCCAAAAGCTGTTTGAGAGCCTCGAGACGCGGGTCTACGGGCTTTTTGCAGCTGCATTGGCCTTCATTGAGGTTGGCGCCGCAGAACTGGCAGACGCCTTTGCAATCCTCTTTGCACAGAATCTTGCTGGGCAGGGTGAGGAAAATGTCCTCACGCACAAGAGGATCAAGCTCAAAATGCATATCCTCAACAAGAATCAGCTCGTCGTTCTCCTCATCGTTGAGCGAGGTCACGAGAGTGTGCGAAACGGGAATGTCGAAAACGCGGTCTATCGATGAAGCGCAGCGGTCGCAGTCCGTAAACACTTCAACCGTCGCCCGAGCCTCGATGCAGACTATGCCGGCGCGGTTGACCGCCTCGCCTTTGACGCGCACCGCCTTCTGAAAAGGCTTGCCCGCCCAGAACTCCTCGTCGGACATGTCCATCTCATAATCGAACGGGACGGACGCGCCGATATTATTGAAAATGGGTTCTAACTCAATAAACATAGCATTCACCTTGCGGTTACTTAAATCCGCGCAGAAAGTATTATATCTTCCTGCGCGGGTTTTGTCAATAAAAACTTCAGTTTTTTAGACTTTTTTCTCTTAAAGTTTCTGGCAGAAGTCAAAAATCTTCTCGGGAAGCTCCTCATCGTCAGCCGAAACGGTGAAGACGAAGTTCTTCTCGGTGATATCGCTCAGCTCCTTGACCTTCTCAAGGAAAACTGCAAGCTCATCATAATCTCTGCCGCCGATGCGCAGAGTTGCGTCGATGAGGATATCGGTTATATCGTGGTCACCTGCGCAGATACCGCTGAGGAAGCCGTAAAACGCCTTGTAGCCGCTGACCTTGTAGAAATCAGTCTCGATGAGTCTCGCACGATAGTTGATATCGTAAGTCAGAAGCCTTTCTTTCTCAACGCAGACAACGTTGCCGCTGGAAGCTTCAACAGCCTTGTTGACCTGCTCGATGAGACGTTTTGTCTTGCCCGATCCTTTGCGTCCTGTAATCAAAGAAACCATTTAAGAATTCCTCCTAAAAATTTATTCTGTTCTCAAGCTCAGCACGGCGCTCCTCATATCCGGGCTTGCCCATGAGTGCGAACATATTGAGCTTATAACTTTCAACGCCGGGCTGGTCGAACGGATTGACTCCGAGGACATAGCCGGAAATTCCGCATGCCTTCTCGAGGAAGTAGATGAGCCAGCCGAGATTGTACTCATCCATCTTGTCGACATCGAGGAGGATGTTGGGCACGCCGCCGTCGGTATGCGCAAGAACCGTTCCCTCGAACGCCTTGCGGTTGACCTCGGACATATGCTTGCCTGCGAGGAAGTTGAGTCCGTCCTCATTGTCAGCGGTAGCCTCGATAACAAGATCGCGCTTAGGCTGAGCAAATGTGACAACGGTCTCGAACAGCGAGCGTTCGCCCTGCTGTATGTACTGGCCGAGAGAGTGGAGGTCGGTCGAGAATATCGCCGAAGCCGGGAAGATTCCCTTGTGCTCCTTGCCCTCGCTCTCGCCGAAGAGCTGCTTGAACCACTCGCACATCATGGTGTAGTCCGGCTCATAGGCAGCCATCATTTCGATCTTCTTGCCGCTTCTGTAGAGAATGTTGCGGATAGCGGCGTAGCGGTAGCAGTCGTTCTTGTCGAGTTCGGGCGACATATACTGCTCTCTCGCGTCTGCGGCGCCCTTCATGAGTGCGTCGATATCAATGCCGGCAACCGCTATCGGAAGCAGACCGACTGCGGTGAGCACGGAATATCTGCCGCCGACGTTATCGGGAACTACGAAAGTCTCATAGCCCTCTTCGTCGGACATATTGCGAAGCGCGCCCTTTGATTTATCGGTAGTGGCATAGATGCGGCCCTTTGCGCCGTCCTTGCCGTACTTCTTGATGAGCAGGTCTCTGAAGATACGGAACGCGAGCGCGGGCTCGGTGGTCGTTCCGGACTTCGAGATAACATTGACGGAGAAGTCCTTATCCTTGCAGATATCGATAAGCTCGGCAAGGGTCGAAGAGCTGATTGTGTTGCCGGCGAAGTAAATCTTCGGAGTATCGGCAGCGACATCGTTATATTTCTGGGACTTCACGAACTCGATAGCGGCTCTTGCGCCGAGGTAAGATCCGCCGATGCCGATAACTATAAGTATCTCGGAATCCTTCTTTATCTTCTCTGCGGCGGCCTTTATTCTGGCGAACTCTTCCTTGTCATAGTTGACGGGAAGGTCGACCCAGCCGAGGAACGCATTGCCTGCGCCCGTGCCGTTATGAAGCTTTTCATGCGCGGCGGTTATCTCCGGCTGAATAGCCGAGAGCTTGGCGGCATCCGCCGCCTCGCCGACAAACGAGGTGTTAAGTCTGACTGACATTCTTTTTTCCCCCATATCTATTGAGAGACCACACGGTCTCCGGCTCTTCTGAGCTCTTTTTATTTGTTAATATTTTAACTTATTTGAGTAGGTATTTCAAGCTTTACGGGCAATATTTCACGAAAAATTAAAACAGATTTCACTTTGCCGCCTCAAATGCGTTTTTTCAGCCGTTCTGCGAGCTTCTGTAGGCTTCAACTTCCCAATTTGTGATGAAATCCGTGAGCTCTTCCGTCATATGCGACGCGCCGCCGAACGAGCGCGAATACACGGCGATATCCGCCGCATCTTCAAAGAGCATCTCGGCGGTTGCTGCGCGCTTCTCGCTCTCGCCGAAGCAGAACGCTCCCCTGCCCCGGAGCAAAATAACGCGAGGCATGAAGCCGTGTTTTTTATTATATGCGCTTATTTTTTCATCCGCTTCGCCGACGCTGTCAAGCCAGAGCGGATAGGCGCGGCAATAGACGATATGGTCTGGAGTGAACGGGCGCATAAGCTCATTTGCGGCATCTGCGGAGCCGACAAAGCTCTTTGACACGCCGAACGGGACTTCGCGGCAGACGGTATCCTGCGGGAATGCGGAGAGCAGAGCCTGCTGAGCTTCCGTATCAAAAGTCGGAGTTTTATCGAAATCGGGCTTTTCCGAAAGGCTGCGGTCAATAGAATCGAGCACGAAACTCAGCTTTTCGCCGAGGGCATCGACCGTATCGGCGGCGACGAATATGCCGTGATTTTCGAGCAGGAGCATATCGCAGTCTTTGCCCGTGCGAGCCTTAAATTCAAGCATTTTGTCGCGGCAGAGCTTCGCCAGCACATAGCCGGGACGGCACTGCTCGATCCAGATAAAATCGCGGGCTATCACCCGGCGCGCGGCGCTCTCCCCGCCCTTTGAGCAGGTGATGCCGTTCACCTTTGCCGGGTGCAGGTGCAGGACATAGGTCTGCGGAAACAGCGCATGAAGCGTAGTCTCGACGCTCGGGCGCTTTGTCTCGCCCGGAACGCGCGACGCCATAAGATCCTGAAGGACGAGAGCCTCTCGCTCTGAATCGGAATCCGGATAGCTCTTTTCAAATATTTCGCCGAGCTTCGAAAGATCGATTTCAACAAAGCCCTGCGCCGTTATGGTCGCGAGAGCCGTGCCCGAGCCCTTGACCCACATTCTGCCGTCCGCCTTTGCAGAGGTGTTGCCGCCGCCGGCAAGGACGAGAGACGGGTCGGAGCCGTAAAAATTCGAAAAGCCGACAAGTTCATCTATAAGCATGAATATTACCCTTTCTTACAGAAATTCCGGGGCACGGCAGTCCGCACCCCGGCTATTATTATGACTTTATTTCTTTCCATGCGGCGCTGTAATAAGCGTCGAGATCGGCTCCGAGGTCGTGATAAACCTCGCCCTTGTCGATAACCTCGCGGGACGGGAAGATATCCTCATCCTGCTGAACCTCGGGGTCAAGCTCGTTGAAGAGAGCCTGGTTCGGGGTCGAATAATAGATATACTCGAAGTTCTTCTTCGCCGCTTCGACTCCGCAGAGGTAGTTGATGAACGCCTCGGCGTCAGCCTTATTTGAGCTGTAAGTCGGGACGACCCACGAATCGATCCAGAAGTTTGTACCCTCCTCGGGAATGGTGAACTTCAGATCGGGGTTGCCGCTGATGTTCTGCTCCTCGTCGCCCTCGATGGCGAGATAAGCCTCGCCGTTATAGACGAGAGCCATCGCAGCCTCGCCGCTTATCATCGCGTCGCGAGCCTCGGTCTCGACAAGATATGCCTTGAGCATCGGTTTCTGTTTGATAAGCAGCTGCTTTGCCTCGTCTATCTGAGCCTTGTCGGTGGTGTTGAGCGAATAGCCGAGAGCCTCAAGCGCGACAAGGAAGGAGTCGCGTATGCTGTTGGACATGATTATCTTTCCGGAATACTTCTCGTTGAAGAACATCTTCCAGCTCTTCGCATCCTCTTCGGAGACCATCTTGGTGTTGTAGATAACGCCGACGGTGCCCCAGAAATGCGGGACGGAATACTTGTTCTCGGGGTCGAACGATTTCGACTTCTCGAGATAAACTTCGCCGATATTCTTGATATTCGGGATGTTGTCGAAGTTGAGCTCGGAGAGTCTGTTCTCCTTGATGAAACGCTCGATTATATAGTCCGAGGTGCAGATGAGGTCATAGGACTGGTCGCCGTTGACCGCTTTGTTATAAAGCTCCTCGGGAGTGTCGCACTCATCGACATTGACTTTGATGCCGTTCTCTTTTTTGAAGTTCGAGATAACATCGAGATCGATATACTGGCCGTAGACGAGCACATTTATGCTGCGGGTTTTGGTGCAGCCCGCAAGCGCGCCCATGGAGCAGAGGCAGAGCACAACAGCCATAACTGCCGCCGCAATTCTTACAAAAACAGATTTTTTCATTTTTCGTCCCCCATCAATAGTTTTTTCCCTTTGCCGCGCTTCTCTCCTTATTGATGCTGATTCGGTTGACGACGAACAGCACGATAAGCACGATGAGGAAGATTATAGTTGACAGAGCATAGAGCTCCGGCTGGTTGCCGAGCTTTCGCTCGGTATAGATTATTATCGAGAGCGTCTTTATTCCCGCGCCCTTGGTGAAATAAGTGATGGTGAAATCATCGAGCGACATGGTGAACGCCATGAGAAAGCCCGAGAGGATGCCCGGGAAAATATCCGGGACTATCACCTTGAAAAACGCCTGAATCGGCGTTGCGCCGAGGTCGACTGCCGCCTCGTATGTGTTCCTGTCGCGCTGACGGAGCTTCGGCAGGACATTGAGTACGACATATGGAATATTGAAGCTGATATGCGCTATGAGCATGGTCGTGAAATTGAGATTGCCAAACATGCGCACGAAGAGCAGCATCAGCGCAATACCCGTTACGATATCGGCATTGAGAAGCGGGATGCTGTTGACGCTCATTATCGCCGACTGGCTGCGCTTTTTCATATAGAGTATGCCCACGCAGGCGAGAGTGCCGACGACTGTCGCTATCAAAGCGGAGAGCACGGCGAGCAAAAGCGTATTGCGCAGAGCCTCCATAATAGGTCCGCTCGTGAACAGGTCTTCGTACCACCTGAGGGTGAAGCCGCCCCATTTCATATAGCGCGAATTGTTGAACGACATGACTGTCAGAACGGCTATCGGCAGATAGAGCAGGACGAAGATTATCGCCACATAAAACTTTTCGAGGAAGTGCCTGAATTTTACCACAGCGACGCCTCCTCTCCCGAGCCTTTCATCTCGCCGATCATCATGCTCACGAAGATAAATATCATGAGCACTATCGAGATGCCGGAGCCGAGATGCCAGTTATTGCCCTGGTTGAACTCCTGCTCGATAATATTGCCTATGAGCAGAACCTTTCCGCCGCCGAGGATATCTGCGATAACGAACTCCGAAATGCTCGGCACGAACACCATCGTGATGCCGCTTATAACGCCGGGCACGGAGAGCGGAAAGATTATCTTGCGGAAAGTCCTCGCCGGGGTCGCGCCGAGGTCGCCCGCGGCGTCGAGAAGATTGTGATCGATTTTTATAAGAGCATTGTAAATCGGCAGAACCATGAACGGGAAATAGTCATAGACCATGCCGATAACTATCGCCGCCGGAGTATACATGATGCTGAAATTCGGCAGATTCAGCGCCAAGAGGATATAGTTGAGAATACCGTTATCCGAGAGCAGCATCCTTATAGCTATTATCCTGAGCAAGAAGTTTATCCACATGGGCAGGATGAAAATAAATATAACGAAGCTGCGGTTTTTCGCGGCGCTTTTGCTGAGTATCAGCGCGAGCGGATAAGCGAACAGCAGGCACACCGCCGTTGTTATCACTGCGAGCAGCAGGGACAGCCCGAGCGCCTGGATATGAATCTTTTCAAAAATCGCGGTTATGTTTGAAAAAGTGAACGTGCCGTCCGAAGAAGTGAAGCCGTAATAAAAAACGAACAGCAGCGGCACTATCGTAAAGACCAGCATCCACAGAAGATACGGCCCTGCCATAAGTTTTTTACGCATCGGCGTTGAACACCTCCTCGTCCTCGGACTCGGGTTTGTTCATAATCTGGATGTTCGAGGGTTCAACGCTGAGACCCACCTCCGCTCCGATGGGAGTGGAGACGGTGCTGTGGACGAGCCACTCGTATCCGTTCACCATAACGTGCATCTCATAGTGCACGCCCTTGAATATTATATCGGTGACAACGCCCTTGAGCTCGCCCTGCGAGGGCGGAGTCAGGACGACATCCTCGGGTCTTATGACGACATCGACGGGCATATTCTCGCCGAAGCCCTCATCGACGCAGACGAACTCCGCGCCGAGGATACGCACGAGGCGGTCTCTGATCATAACGCCGTCTATAATATTGCTCTCGCCTATGAAATCGGCGACGAAAGCGTTAGTGGGCTCGTTATAAATGTCAACGGGAGTGCCGATCTGCTGGATATAGCCCTGATTGAGCACGACTACGGTATCCGACATCGTGAGAGCCTCTTCCTGATCGTGGGTGACATATATAAATGTTATGCCCATCTGCTGCTGAATCTTCTTGAGCTCGACCTGCATCTCGCGTCTCAATTTGAGATCGAGCGCGCCGAGCGGCTCATCGAGCAGAAGCACGCGCGGCTTGACCGCAAGGGCGCGGGCTATCGCCACCCTCTGCTGCTGACCGCCCGAGAGTGAATTTATGTTGCGCTTTTCAAAGCCGCTGAGGTTGACGATAGACAGCATTTCGCTGACCGTCTTTTCAATCTCGCTCTCCGGCGTTTTCTTTATGCGCAGACCGAACGCCACATTTTCATAGACGTTCAGGTGCGGGAAAAGCGCGTAACGCTGAAAAATGGTGTTAACCTGCCTCTTATGAGGCGGCACACCATTGATTTTTTTATCCTCAAATATGACATCCCCCTCATCGGGTTCGAGGAAACCGGCAATGACGCGCAGAATAGTTGTCTTTCCGCAGCCAGACGGACCTAACAGCGTGATGAACTCCCTGTCCCTTATATAAAGGCTCAGATCGTCGAGCACCTGATTATCACCCAGTTTGACGGAGATGTGTTTCAGATCGATAATGACATTTTTTTTCAATTATGCAGCCCCTCTCTCAAAAGAATACGATGCAAACCGCACATCAAAAATATAGTAAGTACTAATATAGAGCTAATCCGCAAAAAAGTCAACAGATTTGACAAAAAAAGACGCACTCGGCAAAATTTTTGCGGCTCACCTCATGAATTGGCGAGCCGCAAAGAAAATTTTCAGTTTTCGGGCGAAGTTTTTTCCCTGAGTTCTTCTATTATCTCGACTATTTTAAAACGCGGCTCGTATCTGCCGGAGCTTTCGACGACCTTGAGCTCGTCGCCGTCGAGAAACGCGTCGATATTGCCTCCCCTGTCCTGCGCGGCAGGCAGGCACAGCGGCGGGAACATCACGCACCACCAGTTATGCCCCGCGCCCTCGCCTATCACGACTTTGACGGCGGTATAGCGCCCGGCGGGCATCGTCAGATCGCCGTAACAGCGGGTGGCGAAATACTCGTTGACGACATTGACGCTCACGGGATAGTCATAGCCCTCGCGCTCTATCACCTCGCGCGCGGCAGCTTCAAGCTCCGCTTTCTGCGGCTCTATTTTCGCCTTTGCCTCGTCCGCCGTCACTGTGCCGTCGAAGAGCTCCGCGCCGCGTTCGAGCACGGCATCGCGGACCTTTAGCTTGAGCGCCTGATCCTCGTCGGAGTCTGAGTTTGCAATGACATGCATTCGCAGCACATCGGAGCGCACACGCGAGCAGTTATAGGCAAACGCCCCGACGCTGCACACGCCCGCCGCTATAACAACCGCGAACACAACAGCCTGTATTTTGAGCAGCCTTGATAATTTTTTTGACTTCATGATAAGTAAAAACCGTCCTTTCTTTCGGATGCAAACGAATTATGGACGGTTTTTGATGGGTTTATACGGAAAAGTTTGGAAAACGAAATCAATCTTTGAATCCCGTTATCTCCTCGCGGGTCTTGAAGATTCCGCCGTTGTTTTCGAGTATATCCATATGCTCGATGGCGTAGCCTGTGCCGAGCGCGACGCACTCAAGCGGATCGTCGGGAATAATTACATGGACGCCGGTTCTCTTCTCTATGAGCTTATCCATGCCGTCGAGCAGAGCGCCGCCGCCGGTTAGAAGTATACCCGTCTCGGAGATGTCGCCCGCGAGCTCGGGCGGCGTCACCTCGAGCACGCTGCGCACGCCCTCGGCTATCGCTTCGAGGTGCTCGCGCATGGCGAGATAGACTTCCGTGGTGTTTACTTCATCGGTTATCGGCATTCCGGTTATATAGTGCTTGCCCTTTATGCCGATTGCAAGCTCGGTATCGCGCAGATACGCGCAGCCGATGCGCTTTTTTATGCTCTCGGCGGTCTTTTCGCCGATGACTATATTGCGCTCGCGGCGCAGGTAGCGGATTATATCCTCGTCGAGGATATTTCCGGCAATTTTGACTGATTTTGAAATTGAGATACTGCCCATGGTGACGACTGCGATATCCGCAGTTCCGCCGCCGATATCGACAACCATCGTGCCCATCGGGCGTCTGATATCAAGCCCCGCGCCGAGTGCCGCGGCGAGCGGCTCTTCTATAAGGCACGCCCTGCCCGCTCCTGCGGCGGTGACGAGATCGAGGATAGTTCTCTTTTCAAGGTTCGTGACGGTCGAGGGCATGCAGACGACTATATTGGGCTTGAACACCATGTTTTTGCAGACTTTATAGAGCAGGACGCGGACTATCGCCTTTGTGGCGGTGAAATCCGAGATGACTCCGCTTCGCATGGGCTTGACGACGGTTAAGGAATCGGGGTTGCGCCCAATCATATCCGCCGCTTTCTGACCGACAGCCAGGAGTCTGCCCGTATCAGTATCGAATGCAACGGCGCTCGGCTCGGAGACGACTATTCCCTTGCCCTCAACGAAGATGAGTATGGAAGTTGTGCCGAGGTCTATTCCGATGTTTGTTCCGAGCATTTTCCGTCCTCCTTTTTGGTTATCGCCGCGCTGACGCAATATACTTTATCCGCGCCGCGCAGAAGCAGGAGCTTTGCGCACTCGTTGAGCGTCGCTCCCGTTGTTGATATGTCGTCGCAGAGCAAAACTGCGGCGTTTTCTATAATTTTGTTTTCGTCGCAGTCGAACGCGCCTATGACTCCGCCGAAGCGTTCGATGCCGCCCAAGGTTTTCTGCTCCTTTCCCTGAAACGGTCGGGAGAGCAGTTTTTCTTCAAACGGCACGCCGAGCTCTTTTGCAATCTCTTTTGCGAGCAGTGCGCTCTGGTTATATCCGCGCTTTTTGAGCGAAGATTCCGACAGGGGCACACAGCAGACGAAGTCAAACTTCACGCCCGCGAAATTCTTTTTAATGCTGTCCGACATAAACCGTGCGAGTCCCGCGGCGTTTTGAACGCGGCCGTCAAATTTCAGGGCATGAACCGAACGCTTTGCGGCGCCGGAATAATAAAACGGCGCGGTCTGCGATTCGAAAAATCGTCGATGAGACGAGCATGAGCAATACTTTTTCTCCCTGCCGCAGTGCGGGCACAGATTGCCTTTTACATATTCGAGATCGGCTTCGCACTTTTCGCACACGGGCATATCCGGCGGCAC
>JBNMIN010000015.1:0-29998 GCA_050873305.1 Oscillospiraceae bacterium | reverse complement strand
TTCGTAGATTCGATTCTTGAGGCAATGCGGTTTTTCGGGCTTACCGTTTCTGTATATCTCATCAACAACGGCTATTATATCCCCTCGCCCGTGTCCGCGCTCCCAGCCGCGGCAGTTGTCGCCGCAGATTATATAATTATCGCCGTCAAAGCCGATAATTCGGTGGAGCACATATTCATCACGCACGCGGTAGAGTACGATATCATATTTACGCGGGACGTCGGTCGGTCGAACAAGGCGCACTGAATCTCTGCCCTCCTTCAGAAAAGGGAGCATACTGGTGCCGCGCGGCTCAATAATGACGCTGCCCACGGCGGCGATAAGCGTCTCATAAGACATCGAAGCGTCCATATTATTCCTCGATGAATCCGGCGGAGCGAATAACGCCAAGGAAATCGGCGGTATCTTTTTCGGATACTTCGCGTGAAACGCCGTACTCGGCGGCAAGCGCGTCGGCAAGTTCCGCTTCGGTTGCGCCGGCGGCGAGCTTCTTCCAGAGGAAAGCGCCCGTCTCGTTCAGGCGAAGCATGCCGTCGAACTCCTTCTTTGTCTCAGGAGTGCTGGCGATTATCACAAAATCAGTGCCGATAGCGGTCAGATAGAAACCGTCTTTAACTTTCATAGCAACCTCTTTATTCTATGCCGAAAATACCATCATGCGCAGTTTGCGCGGCAGATAAATCCATATTGCAGCGCAGAAGATAGAACGGAACGGTATTTATCAGCTTATTTGCAAAGTCAAGATATTTCACCATGAGGCGGTGTTCCTCGGGCATGACAAGCTGCAAAAACAGGCGGCTCATTATCTCCCGATTGTCCTCGAGCGGTGAAATTGAATTGTGTTCCGCGCGGTCGATGAAGCAAATCGCCTTGAGCGGAACGGTTTTGTTGCAGCCCCAGTTTTCTTTTCCGCACCAGGGCATACCGGACGCGAAGAAACGACCGGAGCGCAGAGTGAAAAGCGGCTTATCACCGTTGATTATCTCAACACGGTCGCCATAAAGTCTCTGCCAGAGTTTTATGTGCGTTGTCTTGCCCGTGCCGCTCGGCGCGGCGAAAGCTATGCCCTGCCCGTCAAAAGAAATGAGGGCGGCATGAAAGACAGCAGCATCATAATCGAGAACGGCAGCGCAGACCTTTTCCTGCACCGCGACACTCTCCAAAAAAGCATCAGAAAACACTTGAGAAGAGCCCAGAAAAAACTTTCTGAGCTCCTCTTTGTGTTCTTCATCGGCCCCAACCGAAAACAGCGGAGCCTCATCGGTGAGGTACTCACTGCACACATCCGAAAGGTGAGGGTGCGTGCAGGAGATACCTACCGGTAAATCTGCAATTTTTATGCTAAAATTGCTCAATTCTTTTTACCACAGCGGGCTTGCATAAGAGTCATTCTTGCCGATGGTGTTACCCTTATCCTGGGTCTTATCGATCGGAACGCTCTCAGCTTCGGGAGCCTGACCCGGAGTCGAAGTCGTGGGGACATCGGGGTTGGTGGGCTCGGGATCCGGAGTGGGTCTGTTGAAGATCTTATCGATGATCTTCTTTATGGAATCTCCAATCTTCTTGAAGAAGTCCTTAATGCTTGCCGACTGGGCAACGGTTGAAGCGGAAGCTGCGAAAACAGGGGCAGCAACAGCAAATCCGAGCGCCAGAACAAGTATCATAGCTATAACAGCTTTGAGAGTTTTTTTCATAGCGAACTCTTCTCCTTTCATAAACCGCGAAAGCGCAAAATCACTTGTCGCCGTCCCAGTCGCCGGAACCGTTGTGCTTCTTGGCGTAGTTATCATCAGTACCTTCGCCAAGGCTTACACGCGGAACCATTCTGACTTCTGCAAGACGAAACAGGAGGATTTCTGCGATAGGCTTTTCATATTTTTTCATATTGCACATCTCCTATAGAATCTCAAGTTTCATCAAGCGCCGATACCATCGGTATAGCTTGCACCACGGGATTCACCGTAATAGTAGGTGTTGCCCAGCTTAGCATAAGGAGTTACGAAGTAAACGGTGTCCTTATTAGCATCGGTGATAACGATGTTGGTATAGAACAGACCCGCATCCTTGTAGCCTGCCTTGCCGGTCTTACCGGTAGTAACATTAGCTGCAAACTGGCTGTTATCGGTGAATCTCCAAGCAGCATCCTCAATCTTGACATTTGTCTGACCGGACCAGGTGCCGCCGAGGAGCTTATCAACATCATAGTAGGTCTTCTCGGCACCGGCAGTCTTGTTGACGCCAAGCTTCTCATAGACCTTGCTCTTTACAATGTAATCATAGCCGCCCTCAACAGTAGGAGTAGCGTTGGTTGTCGAGATAACGAAGCCAACCTCATCGAAGTCGAGGTACTGCGAGCCTGCAAGAGCAACCGCACGAAGAAGGTTCGTGGTGGTGCCATCGCTGTTTGCGCGCTGGACATTCTGGAACATGACATTGGAGACCTTCTTACGAGCCTCGGCGAGCTCTTCCTTGGTGTACCATGTTGCTGTAAGCGAGAAGCAAGGCTGAGCGTTAACATTGGGATTGTAAATCTTCGACAGATCGAATACATATGCAGACTTCGAATTGTGATAGTTAAGAGCAGTTATGCCGTTGATGGTATTAGAACCGTTGACACTCAGCTTACCGTCGCTATCCGATGCCTGAGGAACAGTGTTGACGCTTGCGTTGACAACCTTGCCGCTTTCATCCTTGTAGCCGTAAGAAACATACTGCGACCAGCCCTTGAAGTAAAGGTCAGAATCCTCAACCTTGCCTGTCGAGGTGATGGAAGTCTGTTCATTCTTCCTGTTATTGATACGCGCCTGAAGGATAGAAGCGTCCTTGTAGATATTGTAATCCGGGACAACAGGGTTAATGGAAACAGTACCCTGAGGATTGGAGCTTCCCTTGTAATAGTAAACATCAGAATTGATGCCGGGAACGAAGGTCTTCTTGCCGCTGTCAAGACCGTTAACGGCAACATCGCCTATGGAAGAACCGGTGGAAAGATTGGTGTTAAAACCGCTCTCGCCATAGTAATGGACATTCGCCTCATCAAAGTCGACAGTGAAGTACATCTCACGCTCAACATTCTCGCCGAAGCGAAGGACAGGAGCGCTCTCGCTGCCGAATCCATCGTTATCATAGACTACCTTGTAGTCCATGTACTTAGCCTTGCGGTAAGCCTCGGGCAGCTGCTGAATCATCTCATCGGTGAGCTGATATGCACGCTGCGGTACGTTAACGATAGCGTTGCTGAAGGACTTGACTGTTGTATCCGAACCGCCGGGATAGTTGTTCGGGTCACTTATTCTGAAAGTGGGCTGCGGATACTTGTACCACTTGCTGACGGGCGTCAGTGCTGCAGACGAATGATAGATCCAAGTATCAGCAGGATATGCTACACTGTAGTTGACATAACCCTCATACGGGCTCATGACTTTCTTTGCATCATCAAAGACATCGTCTCCGGTAGCACCGGCAGCTGTGTCAGCCTCAATAACTGCAACTCTGTCTCTGGTGTCATATGATGCTGTTGTGTTGGGGTTGCAGGGCCACACATTATCGGGCTTCTTGTTAGCCGGAAGAGTGTACTTTGTGCTGCTGTCAACAAGACCAGCCTCATAGTTCTTGTTGTTATCATTCAGATAGAAGAACTGGATATCACGTGCCGACGGAGTCGACTTGGTGGTGCCCCAAACGCTGGGATCAAGGTTTGTAGAGGACTTGACGATAACTCTGTTGCTCGCCTGGCCCATATCACCCTGCTTAACATCTGCCGGAGCATTGACCATGTTGTAATAGTTGACGCCGATTCTGCACTCGAAGAGCGAGCCGCCCTTGTACATTGCGACACCCTCGGGAAGATAAACGTCGTCGCGGGTATCCGACCAGCAGTAACCATTGTTGATGCCCTTTGTAGCGCTGGGGTTATTAGGATCGCAGAAATAAACATATCTGCCGGTATTATCCGTTATCTGCTTGCCTGCAAGAGAAGCATCTGTTGCAGAGAGATCGGTTCCTACGACCGGATCATTGTAAGTGTACTCCTGTACCCAATACTTGCGGAAGTCTCTGCTTGCGCCAAAGGACTTATGTCCCGTTGTAACGAGGTCATAGTTATCATAGATCCAGACGCGCTCGCCGATGTTGATAGTACCGGTATCCGCCATGCAGACGCCTGCGCCATCGGTGATCATCTTGTTCTCGGAGCTGCCGCGGCCTGTTCCGTATATGCCGGAAGACTCGTGCGTGACAAGCTCAGTAGCGAGTTCAAGGTTATCCTTGTATCTCGGGTCAAGACGGGTTATATAAGTCTTGGGGGTCTGCTCCGGTCCGGGTTCATTGTAATCGAGGATGTAAAGAGCAAGACCTGTTCCGGTGCCGGGCACAGTAGCAGTAGTGCCGCCGGGATTGGTTATTGTTCTGTCAGCCTTGTTGGGAATGTACTCATCACGCATGATGTGAGTTGCCTTACCGGCTGCGCTCTCTTCTTCAAGGTTGTTATAAGCCTCGGCAAAGTCGTTAGCCGATATAGAAGCCTTTTCGATGTTGAGAGTACCGGCGCAATATACGCCGCCGCCGCGGACTGTAACGGAAGCCCAGTCTGTAGGACGTGCTCTTCTGGTCTCTGCGCCGCAGCTGTTATTTGTTATCTGCGGGAAAGAAGCCATCATCTCATCCGTGACTTCTCCGTCAGCCTTTGCAGTGCCCATGATGTTGCACACTGAGCCTGTGCCGACATAAATACCTGCGCCGTTTGATTCAGCTGCCTTTGAGTTCGATCCGGCAGCATTTCTGTTTGCACTTGTCTCAGCATAAGCTGCATTTTCTGCAATCTTACCTGCGGTCATATTGAAGGTAGCAACCTTATCGCCGTTTGCGGGCTCAAGATAAATACCGCCGCCTTCAGCCTTGGCTATCTTGGTGTTGTCGCCCTTCTGATAAGCACGAGCTGCGTTGTTGGAGACATCGCCGCCATTCATATTGAATGTACCGCCGGCCTCAACATAAACGCCGCCGCCGCGAACAACAGAATCAACGCCGGCCTTTATCATTTTCGCTGCCGAGGTGGATTCGGAAGTATTGGATTCCATCCATGTGCAGTTTCTGGTTATCGAGCCGTTGTTGAGAGTGAACTCACCGGTCTCGCTGACATAAACAGCACCGCCGCGGACTTCAGTAACCGTGCCGCCGCCTATGTAGTAAGCAAAACGCAGCTGCATATATCCATCCGAACTACCGTTCGCAATTGCACTAATTCTCCAAGCTGCTGCCGTATCAGCATTATATTTTCCATCCTTAATACTTGATGGAGTCCCACTGTTGTGATGCGAGCTTTCATTTGTGTAATCAAAATTAGCATTCACAAAACGATGACGATCTTTAAAAGATGTATCGAATCTCTGCTCGATACCATTCTGGAACTTAGTAACGTCATATGTACCATCAGGCAAATATCCTGTTGCACCAGTAAGCTTACCGCCGCCGACGAAATCTTCAACAGTCAGTTTGCCGTTGACAATGAATATCGACTGGATATAATCGGGGGTACCTTCATAGACCTTAGCCGACTGGCCGCCGTCAATAGTCTGGCCATTAAGATCAATGACGACATCTGTGCCAACCGGAATTATCAGGTTGGTATCATAGTAAGAAGGATAGTCTCTTGCGACCTGAGTGGGATCTTTACTCGTATCAGGCGTTCCCTTCGTATTTGTATACTTTGTCTCTGTGAAGTTAAATGTCTCTTCCAGAGTGTTCAGGTTATTGCGGGTCACCGTAATATAGAAGTTGGTCTTATCAGCGTATTCGCCCTTTCCGTCAGGATCAAACGGATTGACCGTCGAAGCAGGAGCCATCTTTGATTCATTAATGATATTCACTGCTTCCTCAGCCGACTTGGCGTCACCAAAACTAGCGGTCCATTTATCTTTACCGTGAGACCACACTACAGGTGTAAGTTTGTCCAACTTAAGAACTTCGCCAAGGAAAAGACCCTTGTTATTGTTGCTGACGTAACGAGCGCCTGCGGGCAGATCAATCTTGCCGGTAAGCTTGATATATGTCTTGCTTCCGTCCGTTTTAGCACTATTAAGGACTGTTCTCAGCTCTGCGAAGCTGCTCGCTTCGGTCCACTCCGCGCCGGGATATTTCTGCGCGGCTGAATCTGCGAGGACACTGGCGGCAGGAATCATGATCGTTGCAACGAGCACTATGGCGACGAGCAGCGACACTATCTTGCCGACTTTTCTTGTCTTCATAATTATCACCTTTCTTTTGATTTTTGCACCGGGCTTGTACGCATGGCGTACGGCGCATTTTCTTGCCCTTTATTTTCCGCAGCGGCGTCATAGGCGCTGCCGCAACTGCAAAGGCATCGGTTTCTGCGAAAAGAGGCCACCTCTCCGCATACCTATACCATTACACTGTAACTTTATTTTACTCGCGCCTCTTTTGTTTGTCAACAGAAAAGTTCAAATTTTATATATAGATTAGAAACAGATTATTTTGCCAAAAAGATTTTTTGCAGTTTGCACAAAAATTGCTTTATTGATATATTCAGTCAAGGTTTGGAGAGTCCGAATTTGGGGACAGAGGGGAGGTTGGGGGGGATAAAAGTACCTCACATTGAATATAACCCATCATTCTCGGCTTACGCCGATCCGGCTCCCCTGCAGAGGAGCCAATAGATTCGGAATTCTTGCGACTGTTCGTCATTAAATTTAATTGACGATAGTTTGCCTCCGCCTTCGCGTCCTACCGCAATCAGCTTTTCATACTTTCCGCGTTTCGGCATTTTCTTTTTATTTGAAAAAGAAAACGCCTGCAAAAGAAAAGCAAACGAGCCGTTCCCGCTCGACACCCGCAACGCCGCGCCGCAGTACTTAGCTCGCGGCTCTCAGTTAGCAGCTCGGCACATTCGCCCGCAAACGCGCCGGAGCTTGAACGAATGCGGGCTCGTGCGTCTTGCTTCGCAAGCCGTCCCCTCGCTCGTCTCCGTTAGCTATCAAACACTGCGGCGCGGCTATTGAAAGCCTGATTATAAAAATTAACCCGGTCACTTGCTTTGATTCTGCAGATAGCCTTATTATCAACCGCTATTTCCGTGGGGTCGTTATAAACAAATCACTACTCCCCTATCACTTGCCACCGCTCGCACAAATCATCGAGGCTGAAGGCGGCGTTGGCGGGGCTGGTTGACGGGAGGGCTGTTATGGGTATATCCGTCTGCGGCAGGATGAATCTTTCGTAGAGCCGCGCGGCGGTCTTGCCGTTTGCGAAAACGCGGTCGATGCCGGTATTATATAATAATGTATATATATCGTTCGGGCGGACGTTCTTCATGCTGCTGTCGCTCGAACCGTTTATCTCGCAGCTCTGCGCAACATCCCATAGCGCGACGCCGTTATCGAGCAGCAGCTTTTTCTTCTCGTCTATGCTCTGCGGCACTGGCGAAGAAAACACGGCGGAGAGCACTTTCCAGAAGCGGTTCTGCGGGTGTCCGTAATAAAATCCCTGCTCGCGCGACTTCACGGACGGGAACGAGCCGAGTATCAGCACGCGCGAACGATTGTCGCAGACGGGGTCAAAGGTATGATAAAATATTTCTGCCATAGCTCCTCCCAAAATTTCAAAAAACTCTTGCCGTAGACAGACGGCGTATATATAATAAAGGTATATAAATTATACAGGGGTGTATAAAGATGAAAAAGATCAAACTCGTTGAAGAATTCAAAGCGTTTATCTCAAAGGGAAATGTCGTTGACATGGCGGTCGGCGTTGTGGTCGGCGGCGCATTCGGCAAGATAGTCACTTCGCTCGTCTCCGACCTTATCATGCCGCTCGTCGGTCTGATAACAGGCGGCGGCAGTCTCAAGGATATGTTCGTCGTCCTCGGCGACCGCACGGGATTTGACCCCGCGAAGTACACGACCCCCGCGCTCGCGGCCGAGGCGGGATACGCCACGCTCAACTACGGCAACTTCATTCAGACCGTTCTCGATTTTCTGATAATCGCGCTCGCAATTTTCCTCGTCATAAAGCTCATGGCGACGGCAAAATCGAAGCTCATCCACGAAAAAGTCGAAGAGCCCGCTCCCGCAACGACAAAAAATTGCCCGTTCTGCTGCACTGAAATTCCGATCGACGCGGTCAAGTGCCCGCACTGCACGAGCGACCTGCCCGAAGAGAAAAGCGCGGAATAGGATACATACTAAAAGGACTGCCCGGATGAGCAGTCCTTTTTATTATGCGGGAAATTCAACCCCTCCGGCACGACCTGCGGTCGTGCCACCTCCCCTTTCAGGGGCGGCACAAAGGGATTTAAGTAATCAGAAGCCGATTATCAGCCCGCCCTTTTCGGCATAATAGCTGCAAAGTCCGCGCGCGTGGACTATCTTGACCTCCGCCTTATCCCAGACGGACTGGATAGCCGACTTGACGCTCTCGGCGAACTCCGCGTTGCGGCAATGGCTGATGACGACTTTGCCGCAGTTGTAGCCGCGCTCTTTCATATCCTCGATTATCGCGTCGAGCGCTTTCTTGCTGCCGCGTATCTTCTGCTTTATCTCAATCGTGCCCTGCTCGCTGCCGATGCCGATGCCCCAGAAGCCAAGCTTGTTGGCGACGAAGCCGACAATTTTGCTCATGCGGCCGTTCTTGACGAGATTATTAAACGACGAAAGAGCGAAGACAACATGGGTGTGGCGGGAATAGAGCTCCGCCTTTTCGACGACTGTCTCGAAATCCGCGCCGGACTCGATGAGCTCGCAGATTTTTTTGACGAGCAGAACGAGCTCAGAACCCGCGGAGCGCGAGTCGATAACGGCGATTTTCTTATCGGGCTGCTCCTCGAGCACCATGTCCTTTGCGGCGCACGCGCTGTTGTAGCTGCCGGAGAGCTTGCTCGAAATAGTGATGGCAATAACATTGCCCTCCTGCTCGAACTTCTCCTGCCACGCATGCGGCGACGGACATGCCGTGTGGCTCGCCTCTGCACAGGCGTCCATCGAGTCGATCATTCCGTCAACATCGAGGTCGTGATCGTCAACAAAGCTTTCGTCTCCAACGCTGATAGTGAACGGCACGGAAGAAAACACGATATTCTCATGCTCCTTCTCGAAGCCGAACATATCACAGCTTGAATCGGTGATGATGTTCCATTTCATTTTTGAATTTCTCCTCCCTTTTTAAGCGTCTGATTGCCGCTTTCTATTCATTATATATGTATTATGGGCGCGAAGTCAATGCTTTTATGTCATAACGAAAATAATTTACAATTGCTTCATTTATAACAGACATCTTGACAAAGCGGGCGTCTGTTGGTATAATAAAGCAAATCAATTTTTAAGCGGTACAGAGATGCCGGCAAGATTGGTGATGAATACGGATAGTCGGCGTTGATGTTCCGGCGTTCTTTGCATACACAGTCTTGCGGCAGCAGGACTTTTTCTTTTATATAAGGAGACGCAAAAATGACGCACGACTTCGCTTGCAGATACGAAAAAATAAGAGCCTTTGCGGAAAAGTTCCTTGCCGACGGAGGTCTTTCGCCCGTTATTTCGAAAAAATATATTATTGTGCCCGGTCTTTGTGATGTTCATGTGCATTTCAGAGAGCCGGGTTTTTCTTATAAAGAAACCATTGCTTCCGGCTCAGCCGCTGCGGCGCACGGAGGATACACGGCGGTCTGCACGATGCCGAACCTCGACCCCGTGCCGGACAGCGCGGAGCATCTGCAAGTCCAGCTCGACGCGATAGAGCGCGGCGCGGCGATAAAAGTTCTGCCCTACGGCGCGATAACCGTCGGCGAAAAGGGCGAAAGGCTCGCGGATATGGAGGCTATATCCGACAAAGTCTGCGCGTTCTCCGACGACGGAAAAGGCGTACAGAACGACGAAATGATGCAAGGGGCGATGACCGCCGCCAAGCGGCTCGGCAAGATAATCGCCGCCCACTGCGAGGACAACTCCCTGCTCTTCGGCGGATACATCCACGACGGCGAATACGCAAAAGCGCACGGTCACAGGAGCATCTCGAGCGCGAGCGAATACAAGCAAATCGAGCGTGATCTGCGCCTTGCAGAAGAGACGGGCTGCGCATATCACGTCTGCCACATCTCGACAAAGGAGAGCGTCGAGCTGATAAGGCAGGCAAAGGCGCGCGGAGTAAATGTGACCTGCGAGACCGCGCCGCACTATCTTGTGCTCTGCGACGATGACATGCAGGAGGACGGGCGATTCAAGATGAATCCGCCGCTGAGAAGCCGCGAAGATAAGCAGGCTCTTATAGATGGCATAAAGGACGGCACGATAGACATGATAGCGACCGACCACGCACCGCACAGCGCGGAGGAAAAGGGGCGCGGGCTCGAAAAGAGCCTCATGGGCGTTGTCGGACTCGAAACTGCGTTCCCGGTGCTCTACACTGAGCTTGTGATGAAAAAAATAATAACGCTCGACAGGCTCGTTGAGCTGATGAGCTTCAAGCCGAAAGAGAGATTCAAGATAGACACAAATAATGACTTCGCGGTGTTTGACATCAGCGAAGCGTATAAAACAGACCCGGAAGATTTTCTTTCGATGGGGCGCGCTACACCGTTCGCGGGGCGCGAGGTATTCGGCAGATGCCTGCTGACGGTGCATAATGAAAAAGTAGTTTACAAGGCGGAGGAGAGAGCATGAAGCAGGGTATTTTCAAGATAACTTCAAATAAAAAGATTGCGCGCGACATATTTAAAATGACTCTGGCGGGCGACACCTCGGCGATAACCGCGCCGGGACAGTTCGTGAACATAAAGCTCGACGGATTTTTCCTGCGCCGCCCGATATCGGTCTGCGACTGCGTCGGAGAAGATCTGACGCTGATATATAAAACCGTCGGCCGCGGCACGGAGCAGATGAGCCGCATGGCGGCAGGCGACGAACTCGACCTACTGACGGGACTCGGCAACGGATACGACACAAAAATAAGCGGCGGCAGCCCCCTGCTCGTCGGCGGCGGAGTCGGAGTTCCGCCGATGTATATGCTCTGCAAAAAGCTTATATCAGAGGGCAAAAAAGTTACGGTAGTGCTCGGCTTCAACTCAAAAGACGATGTGTTCTGCGAAGACGAATTTCGCGCGCTCGGCGCGGACGTGCATATCGCGACCGCCGACGGCACTTACGGCACAAAGGGCTTTGTCACGGATGTGATAAAAGACATGCAATACACATTTTTCTACACCTGCGGACCCGAGCCGATGTTCCGCGCGATGCACAAAATCATGAAAACGCACGGGCAATACAGCTTCGAAGAGCGCATGGGCTGCGGATTCGGCGCGTGCATGGGCTGCTCGTGCAAGACACTCACGGGCAACAAGAGGATCTGCAAAGAGGGTCCCGTAATGGAAAGCGAGGAGATAATATGGGCAGACTGAGCGTGAATCTGTGCGGCGAAGAGCTCGACAATCCCGTTATCCCGGCATCCGGCACATTCGGCTACGGATACGAATTCGCGGAGCTCTATGACATAAACTGCCTCGGGACTTTTTCGTTCAAGGGCACGACGAAAGAGCCGCGCTTCGGCAATCCGACCCCGAGAATAGCGGAGTGCACCGCCGGCATGATAAACGCCGTCGGGCTTCAGAACCCCGGCGTTGACAAAGTTATAAGCGAAGAGCTCCCGAAGCTCAAGAAGTGCTTTAATAAAAAAGTGATGGCAAACATCAGCGGCTTTTCCGTTGACGAATACGCCTACACCTGCGAGAGGCTCGACATTCAGGAGCAGGTCGGCTGGCTCGAGGTCAATGTCAGCTGCCCGAACGTTCACGGCGGCGGCATGAGCTTCGGCACAGACCCGAAGGCGGCGGCGCAGGTTACAAAAGCCGTCAAGGCTGTCACGAAAAAGCCGGTTATCATAAAGCTCTCGCCCAATGTCACGGACATCGTGAGCATCGCGAAAGCCTGCGAGGATGCGGGGGCGGACGGAATCAGCCTGATAAACACCCTGCTCGGCATGAGGATAGACCTGCGAACAAAAAAGCCCGTGATAGCGAACACAATGGGCGGCTTTTCCGGCAGCGCGATATTTCCCGTGGCGCTGAGGATGGTCTATCAGGTCTCGTCGGCTGTCAATATTCCCGTAGTCGGCATGGGCGGCGTATCGTCCGCCGAGGATGTTATCGAGATGATGCTCGCCGGAGCGACGGCAGTCGAGATAGGCGCCGCGAACCTCGTTGACCCGTTCATATGCAAAAAAACAGTCGAAGCCCTGCCCGCGGCTGCGGACAAGTATAATATAAACGAACTCAAGGACATCATAGGAGGAGCACACAATGGGTAAAGATGTGATAATCGCCTGCGACTTTGCAGACAAGGAAACCGCGCTGAACTTTCTCGACAAATTCGAGGGCAGAAAGCCGTTCGTCAAAATCGGCATGGAGCTGTTCTACGCCGAGGGTCCGCAGATAGTCCGCGAGATAAAGGCGCGCGGACACAAGATATTCCTCGACCTCAAGCTTCACGATATCCCGAATACGGTCAAGAAGAGCATGGCTGTGCTCTCGCGGCTCGATGTCGACATGTGCAACCTCCACGCCGCGGGCACATCGCGCATGATGGAAGCGGCTCTCGAGGGGCTGACCCGCCCGGACGGCACGCGCCCCCTGCTCATCGCAGTGACCCAGCTGACCTCCACCGATCAGGAGGCGATGGAGCGCGACCTTCTGATAAAAGAGCCCATAGACAAAGTTGTCATGCACTACGCTGAGGCCGCGAAGAACGCGGGACTTGACGGCGTTGTCTGCTCCCCGCTCGAGGCGCAGAAGGTCCACGACATATGCGGCGAAAAGTTTTTGACTGTAACCCCCGGAGTTCGCTTTGCGGACGGCGACATAGGCGACCAGAAGCGAGTCATGACACCCGAGCAGGCGAAGAAAATCGGCTCCGATTACATCGTCGTCGGCAGACCGATAACCGCAGCACCCGACCCCGTTGCGGCATACGAGAGATGCATAAAAGAATTTGTTGACTGAAGGAGAAAAGAAAATGACTGAGACAAGCAGAAAAATCGCAAAGGATCTTCTTGAAATACAGGCAGTGTTTCTGAGCCCCGACAAGCCGTTCACATGGGCGAGCGGAATAAAGAGCCCCGTCTACTGCGACAACCGCCTGACGCTCACGGCGCCCGAGGTTCGCACGGATGTTGAAACCGGACTCAAGGAGCTCATCGAAGAAAACTATCCGGACGCGGAAGTTCTCATGGGCACATCTACCGCCGGCATCGCCCACGCCGCGATAACCGCGCATCTGATGGGTCTGCCGATGGGCTATGTCCGCTCCGGCAACAAGGATCACGGCAGGCAGAACCGCATCGAGGGCAAGCTCGAAAAGGGTCAGAAGGTCGTCGTGGTCGAGGATCTTATCTCGACCGGCGGCAGCGTTATCGAAGTCGTTGACGCTCTGCGTGAAGCGGGCGCAGAGGTGCTCGGAATAGTCAGCATCTTCACCTACGGAATGAAAAAGGGTCTTGAGAGGCTCGCCGCGGCGGATGTCAAGAATGTGAGCCTGACTAACCTCGACGTGCTCTCCGAGGTCGCGGCTCAGGAGGGATATATAAAGCCCGAAGATGTAAACAGACTCATAGCGTTCCGCAACAACCCGTCGGACGAGAGCTGGATCGGCGGTGCAAAATGAGGAGCATAATAAACATCCTCGACCTCTCCGCCGAGGAGATTGACCAGCTGATAGCCGTTGCCGACGACATCATGGCGCAGCCAGAAAAATACAACGAGGTCTGCCGCCACAAGATTCTCGCCACGCTGTTCTTTGAGCCCTCGACGCGCACAAGGCTCAGCTTCGAGAGCGCGATGCTCTCGCTCGGCGGTCAGGTGATAGGCTTCTCCGGCGCGGATTCAAGCTCCGCCGCCAAAGGCGAGACGATTGCCGACACGATAGAGGTAGTCAACGGCTACGCGGACATAATCGCCATGCGCCACCCGAAGGAGGGCGCTCCGGTAGTTGCGTCCATGCACACGGCGGTGCCGCTGATAAACGCGGGCGACGGCGGGCATTTTCATCCCACGCAGACGCTCGCCGATCTGCTGACCATCCACCACGAAAAGGACACTTTTGATAATCTTACGATAGGACTCTGCGGCGACCTGAAATACGGCAGAACCGTCCACTCGCTCATCGCCGCGATGACGAGATACAAGAATGTAAAGTTCGTGCTCATCTCCCCCGAGGAGCTGCGCCTGCCGCAGTTTGTAATTGACGACTATCTCGAGGGAAGCGGGCTTCAATACGAAGAGTGCCGCTCGCTCGAAGAGGCGATGCCGAAGCTCGACATACTCTATATGACCCGCATCCAGCGCGAGCGTTTCACGGACGACGCGGAGTATCAGCGGCTCAACGGCATATATGTCCTCGATAAGGAAAAGATGAGCCTTGCAAAGAGCGATATGTGCGTGCTGCATCCCCTGCCGCGAGTCAACGAGATATCGCCGGAGGTGGACTCCGACCCGCGAGCGAAGTATTTCGAGCAGACGCGGTGCGGCAAGTTCATACGCATGGCGCTGATAATGAAGCTACTCGGGCTCATACCAAACGAGGTTCAGCCCGAAAAGGCGGAGGAGCCGCAGTATATATACGACAAATACCGTTGTGACAACCCCTCCTGCATCAGCGTATGCGAGCCGGATGTCAGAAGCATTTTTAAGACTTTTGACGCAAACGGCGGCGCGTGCAGATGCATTTATTGTGACAAAGAGCGAAAGTAAAAAAGTTCTCCGATGCGCCTTGACTGAAAGGTCTTGTATTTGGTATACTTTAGGTACAATACAGATGAGTTTTCTGCGACTGACGGATTATTGCAGAGCACTGCAAGGGAACAGAAAAACTCTTTTTCAGCCGACCGTCTGGGCACACCTGAGATACATTCTCGGAGTGTGCCCTTTTTGATTTTTTCAGGAGGTATGAAATGAAGAAAGTCGGTATAGTAATGGGCAGCGACAGCGACCTGCCCGTCATCAGAAAAGCGACAGACACCCTGCGCGCGCTCGGCATCCCGTTTGAAGCGCACGTCTATTCGGCACACAGAACGCCTGACGAGGCCATGGCTTTTGCCCGCTCGGCAAAGAAAAACGGCTTCGGAGTCATTATAGCCGCAGCAGGTATGGCGGCGCATCTCGCCGGAGCAATTGCGGCGAACACCACCCTGCCCGTTATCGGCATTCCCTGCAAATCCAATACTCTCGACGGCATTGACGCCCTCCTTTCAACAGTACAGATGCCCTCCGGCATACCCGTTGCGACTGTTGCGATAAACGGAGGAGCCAATGCCGCTTTGCTTTCGGCTCAGATACTCGCGCTGGGCGAGCCGGAGCTTGCAAAGAAGCTTGAAGAAAAACGCGCCGCCGACGCCAAAGCCGTCCTCGAAAAGGATGCCGCCGTTTCGGCAGAACTCAATTCGGAGGTTTAAAACATGAACGAGATATCAAAGTCCGATGTATACGCCGACGCGGGCGTTGACATAACCGCGGGATACAAGGCAGTGGAGCTGATGAAAAAGCACATCGCGCGCACGCTCACTTCGGGCGTCTGCTCGGATGTCGGCGGCTTCGGCGGTCTGTTTGAGCTCGACCTGACAGGGATTTCAAAGCCCGTGCTCGTCAGCGGCACCGACGGAGTCGGTACGAAACTCAAGATAGCCTTTCTCATGGACAAGCACGACACCGTCGGCATCGACTGCGTGGCGATGTGCGTCAACGATATAATCTGCTGCGGCGCGAAGCCCCTGTTCTTCCTCGATTACATAGCCTGCGGCAAGAACTATCCCGAGAGGATAGCGGACATAGTCAGCGGCGTCTGCGAGGGCTGCGTTCAGTCGGGCGCGGCGCTCATCGGCGGCGAGACTGCGGAAATGCCCGGATTTTATCCGATAGACGAATACGACCTCGCGGGCTACTGCACCGGCGTTGTCGACAAGGACAGAATTATCGATAATAAAACTATAACCCCCGGCGATGTTATAATCGCGCTCCCCTCGAGCGGCGTTCATTCAAACGGCTTCTCGCTCGTGAGAAAAGTTTTTGATGTTGAAAACCGCAATCTCACTCTTCCCGTTGACGAGCTCGGCGGCAAGAGCATCGGCGAAACTCTGCTCACGCCGACAAAGATATATGTAAAGCCCGTTCTCGCCCTGCTCGAAAAGATAAAAGTCAAGGGCATATCCCACATCACGGGCGGCGGCTTCTACGAAAACATCCCGCGAAGCATCCCCGACTCGCTCGGCGCGAAGATAGACCGCTCGGCGGTAAAAGTTCTGCCGATATTTGATCTCATCGCAAAGGCAGGAAACATCTGTGAGCGCGATATGTTCAACACATTCAACATGGGTGTGGGCATGAGCATAGTCGTTTCAAAGAACGACGCCGACGAGGCGCTCAACATTCTTAAAGCCTCGGGCGAAGAGCCCTATATCATAGGCGAGATAGTCTCGTCTGCGGAGAAAATCGAGATATGCTGAAAAACTTTCTGAGTTCTATCTGCGCGGGCATATTGATTTCCATCGGCGGCTGTGTGTTTCTCGCGTGCGAGAACAGATATGTCGGCGCGGTGCTGTTTTCGGTGGCTCTGCTCTGCATCTGTCTCAAGGGCTACGCGCTCTACACCGGCAGGGTCGGATATATAATCGAGAGCCACAAGAAGAGTGATTTTGCCGCTCTCGCGGTTATACTCATCGGCAATCTCATAACTACATTTCTTCTCGGCATGCTCGTGCGGGTCTCTATGCCGCAGCTCGGCGAGACGGCGGCTGCGATCTGCTCCGGCAAGCTCACCCAAGCGTTTTGGCAGACCCTTGTCCGCGCGTTTTTCTGCGGAATACTGATGTATCTCGCGGTGAGCACATACAAAGAGAAGAACACCGTTTTGGGTATTCTCTTCTGCGTGCCGGTATTTATTCTAAGCGGCTTTGAACATTCGATAGCCGATATGTTCTATTTCGGCGCATCGGGCATCTTCTCTTTGAGTGCCGCGCTGTTCATGCTCGCCGTGGTTATCGGCAACTCGCTCGGCGGAATGCTCCTGCCGGCACTGACTCTTATCGGAGGGCAAAAAAATGAAAGCAAACAAAGCTGAAATCGCCGTTTTTGTCTCCGGCGGCGGAACGAATCTCCAGGCTCTTATCGACGCGCAGAAAAGCGGAATAATCGAGCACGGTGAGATAAAGCTGGTCGTTTCGAGCAGCCCGAACGCCTACGCGCTCGAACGCGCGGCGAAAGCGGGAATCAAGAGCGTCACGGTCAGCAAGAAAGAATTCGGCAGTCAGGCGGCTGTTGAAGAAAAAATAATCGAAATACTCGAAGAAAATAATATAGACCTGATAGTCCTCGCGGGCTACATGAGCATACTGAGTGCGGACTTCACGCGCAGATACGAGCGCAGGATAATAAACGTCCATCCGTCGCTCATCCCGTCGTTCTGCGGCGAGGGCTTCTACGGGCTGCGAGTCCACGAAGCGGCGCTGAAAAAGGGAGTCAAGGTGACGGGCGCAACGGTTCATTTCGTCAACGAGATACCCGACGGCGGCGAAATAATCATGCAGAAGGCTGTCAAAGTCAAAGACGGCGACACGCCCGAAACGCTTCAGAAAAGAGTCATGCGGCTCGCCGAATGGAAGATTCTCCCGGCGGCAGCCGAAAAAATATCGGACGAGATAGTCCGAAAAAAAGCGGAGGAAAAATAATGGATATCTATAAAATAAACGACATAGCAAAGCTCATCGAGGGCAACTCCTACGTCGGAAGAGGCATCGTCATCGGCAAGAGCGCCGACGGCACAAAGGCGTGCACCGCGTATTTCATCATGGGTCGTTCGGCAAACAGCCGCAACCGCATATTCACCGAGCGCGACGGCGTGCTCTATACCGAGCCGTTTGACGCTTCAAAAGTTGAAGATCCGAGTCTCATTATTTACGCCGCGGTCAGAAATTACAAAAACAAGATAATCGTCACAAACGGCGATCAGACGGATACGATAAACGACGCGCTGAAATCAGGCGGCTCATTTAAAGGGGCGCTTGAGACCCGCGAGTTTGAGCCGGACGCGCCGAACTTCACCCCCAGAATCAGTGGCATGCTGACCTTCGAAAACAAAGATTTCACATACGAGATGAGCATTCTCAAGAGTGCGGACGCCGCGGGCAGCGCGTGCAACAGATACACATTCTCTTATTCCCCGCTCGCAGGTCTCGGTCATTTCATCCACACCTATGTCTGCGACGGCAACCCTATCCCCACATTCCAGGGTGAGCCCGAGAGAGTTGCTATCCCGGATGATATCGACGAGTTCACTCAGTCGCTTTGGAACGCTCTCGATGCGGACAACAAAATCTCGCTCTATGTCAGATACACCGATCTTGTGACCGGCGCGGAAGACAGCAGACTTATAAACAAGAACGCTTGAAAAGGAGAATAAAAATGAAAGAATTCGAGCTCAAATACGGCTGCAACCCCAACCAGAAGCCCTCGCGCATCTATATGGCAGACGGCAGCGAACTGCCCATAGAAATCCTCTGCGGCAGACCCGGATACATAAACTTTCTCGACGCTTTCAACTCCTGGCAGCTCGTCAAGGAGCTCAAAGAGGCGCTCGGTCTTCCGGCGGTTACTTCTTTTAAGCATGTCAGCCCCACCTCGGCGGCGGTCGGCATCCCGCTCTCCGACAAGCTCAAAAAAGCCTGCTTTGTTGACGACATAGAGGGTCTTGACGACTCCCCGCTCGCCTGTGCCTATGCGCGCGCACGCGGCACGGACAGAATGTGTTCGTTCGGCGATTGGGTCGCCCTCTCCGATGTCTGCGATGTTACTACCGCGAAGATGATAAAGCGCGAAGTTTCCGACGGCATCATCGCCCCCGGATATGAGCCCGAGGCGCTTGAAATCCTCAAATCCAAGCGCAAGGGCAACTACAATATAGTGAAAATCGACCCCGATTATGTTCCCGAAGAGACAGAGTGCAAGCAGGTCTACGGCATAACCTTTGAACAGGGCAGAAACAATTTCAAGATAAACAGAGAGCTGCTCTCGAATATAGTCACCGAAAACAAAAATCTCCCCGACAGCGCGGCGCGCGACCTCATAATCTCGCTCATCACGCTTAAATACACCCAGTCGAACTCCGTATGCTACGCGGTTGACGGACAGGCTATCGGCGTCGGCGCGGGTCAGCAGTCGAGAATACACTGCACCCGTCTCGCGGGCACAAAGGCCGACACCTGGTTCCTGCGCCAGCACGAAAAAGTCCTGAACCTCCCGTTCAAGGATTCGATAGGCCGCCCCGACAGAGACAATGTCATTGACGGCTACATCAACAAAAATGAAGAAGATGTCTGCGCCGAGGGCAACTGGCAGAAATATTTCACCTCCCGCCCCGAGCCGCTGACCGACGAGGAGATAAAAGAATATCTCGCTTCAATTGACGGCGTATCGCTCGGCTCGGACGCGTTCTTCCCGTTCAGCGACAATATAGAAAGAGCAAAGCGCAGCGGAGTGAAATATATCGCAGAGCCCGGCGGCTCAATCCGCGATGACCTTGTGATAGAGTGCTGCGACAAATACGGCATGGTCATGGCATTCACCGGCATGCGCCTGTTCCACCATTGACGGAGGACTCAAAATGAACATTCTTGTAGTAGGTTCCGGCGGAAGAGAGCACGCCGTTATAAAAAAGCTCCGAGAGAACAGTGAAGTCAAAAAGATATACGCCCTGCCCGGAAACGGCGGCATCGCCGCGGACGCCGAGTGCGTCAACATAGGCGCTACGGATATCGACGGCATTGCGGAATTCGCGAAGAACAATCGGATAGACTACGCAGTTGTCACGCCGGACGATACGCTCGTGCTCGGCTGCGTCGACAGGCTCGAAAGCCTCGGCATTCCCTGCTTCGGCCCGCGCAAAAACGCCGCGATAATCGAGGGCAGCAAGGTTTTTTCAAAAAACCTGATGAAAAAATACGGCATACCCACCGCACAGTACGAAGTTTTTGACAACGCAGAAGACGCGCTCGCCTATCTCGATTCAGCCCCCGTTCCAACCGTTATAAAGGCGGACGGTCTCGCGCTCGGCAAGGGCGTTATAATCGCCGCGACGCGCGACGAGGCAAAAGAAGCGGTTGTCGAAATCATGCGCGACAAGAAATTCGGCAAGAGCGGCGACAGCATCGTTATCGAAGAATTTCTGACGGGTCCCGAGGTCTCGGTGCTCTCGTTCACGGACGGCAAGACCGTAGTCCCGATGATATCGTCGATGGATCACAAGCGCGCGCTCGACAACGACGAGGGTCTCAACACCGGCGGCATGGGCACCGTTGCGCCGAACCCGTATTACACAAAAGAGATTGCCGACAGATGCATGAAGGAGATATTCCTGCCGACGATAAACGCGATGAACGCGGAGGGCAGAACTTTCAAAGGCTGCCTTTATTTCGGACTCATGCTGACGGAAAACGGTCCTAAAGTCATTGAATACAACTGCCGCTTCGGCGACCCGGAGACGCAGGTCGTGCTCCCGCTGCTAAAGAGCGATCTGCTCACCGTTATGCAGGCAACGACAAACGGAACACTCGCCGAGACACCCATTGAGTTTT
The DNA here is from genome assembly GCA_050873305.1 of Oscillospiraceae bacterium. Taxonomy (GTDB): domain Bacteria; phylum Bacillota; class Clostridia; order Oscillospirales; family Acutalibacteraceae; genus CAG-177. The sequence goes on along the minus strand of JBNMIN010000015.1, from coordinate 9,385 downwards.
CGGATAAAAACGCCTGCTGCGTCATCATGGCGTCAAAGGGCTATCCCGTCGCATACGAAAAGGGCTATGAGATAGATATCCCGGACGAGATTCGGGACAGCGTTTATGTCGCGGGTGCCGCCGAGAAAAACGGCAAGCTCGTGACAAGCGGCGGCAGAGTCCTCGGCGTGACGGCAGTCGAAGATACGCTTCGTGAGGCAATAGCCTCGGCATACGAAAAGGCAGAAAAATTTCATTTTGAAAACGCCTTCTACAGGCACGACATCGGCGCGAAAGCGCTCGCCGCAAGGGAGGAAAAATAAATGGTATACAGAGTATTCGTCGAAAAGAAAAAGGAGCTCGCACAGGAGGCAAAGTCCCTGCTCAGCGAGGCGAACGACCTGCTCGGGATAAAAAATCTTAAAGATGTGTGCGTTATCAACCGCTACGATGCGGAGAATATCACGCCCGAGCTCTTTGACTACGCAAAGCGCACCGTGTTCTCCGAGCCGCAGCTCGACATCGTCTCGGACGATATTGAGATAAACGGCAGATGCTTCGCGGTCGAATTCCTGCCCGGTCAGTTCGATCAGCGCGCCGACTCGGCGGCTCAGTGCATCCAGATAATCTCGCAGGGCGAGCGTCCGCTTATCCGCACGGCGAAAATATATATTCTCATCGGCGACATAACCGACGCCGACGCTCAGAAGATAAAGAAATATGTCATCAACCCCGTTGAAGCGCGCGAGGCAAGCCTCGAAAAGCCCGAGACGCTCGCCGTGAAATATGATATCCCGACCGAGGTCAGGACTCTCGACGGATTTATCAAACTCGACAGAGCGGGGCTTGAGGACTTCGTTAAAAAATACGGTCTCGCCATGGACGCGGACGACATTGCGTTCTGTCAGGATTATTTCAAATCCGAGCACCGCGACCCGACGATAACAGAAATTCGCATGATCGACACCTACTGGTCGGATCACTGCCGCCACACGACATTTCTGACCGTCATCGACAGCGTGAAATTCGAGGATGAGCTGCTCCAGAGCGCCTACGACAAATATCTCGCGGTCAGAAAAGAGCTCGGGCGCACGAAGCCGATATGCCTGATGGATCTCGCGACGATAGCGGTCAAGTATCTCAAGAAGCACGGCAAGCTCGACCGCCTCGACGAATCCGAGGAGATAAACGCCTGCACGGTGAAAATAGATGTCGAGGTCGACGGCGTGACCGAGCCGTGGCTTCTGCTCTTCAAAAACGAGACGCACAACCACCCGACGGAAATCGAGCCTTTCGGCGGCGCGGCGACCTGCATCGGCGGCGCTATCCGCGACCCGCTCTCGGGGCGTTCGTATGTCTACGGCGCGATGCGCGTAACCGGCGCGGCAGACCCGCTCAAGCCCATTGACGAGACGATAAAGGGCAAGCTCCCGCAGAGAAAGATAGTCACAACTGCGGCGGCGGGCTATTCATCATACGGCAACCAGATAGGTCTCGCGACGGGCATAGTCGACGAGATATATCACCCCGGCTATGCTGCGAAGAGAATGGAGATTGGCGCGGTCATCGCGGCGACTCCCGCAGAGAATGTGCGCCGCGAAGTGCCCGCTCCCGGAGATATTGTTATCCTGCTCGGCGGCTCGACCGGACGCGACGGCTGCGGCGGAGCGACGGGCTCTTCGAAGTCCCACACGGTTGAATCGCTTGAGAGCTGCGGCGCGGAAGTCCAAAAGGGCAACGCACCCGAGGAGAGAAAGCTCCAGAGACTTTTCAGAAACAAAGAGGCCTGCCTGATGATAAAGCGCTGCAACGACTTCGGCGCGGGCGGCGTATCGGTAGCTATAGGCGAGCTTGCGGACGGGCTTGAGATAGATCTCAACGCAGTGCCGAAAAAATACGAGGGTCTCGACGGCACGGAGCTTGCGATAAGCGAGAGCCAGGAGCGCATGGCAGTCGTTGTTGAGCCGCACAATGTTGACGCTTTCCTCGCGCTCGCGAATAAAGAAAATCTTCAGGCGGTGCCCGTGGCAAAGGTTCAGGCAGAGCCGAGACTCGTTATGAACTGGAACGGCAAGAAAATCGTTGATATCAGCCGCGAATTTTTGAATTCCAACGGCGCCGACAAGCATATAGACATCACCCCCGAAGCTCCCGCACTCAAAGAGGAGAAAATTTTCGGTTCATTTGCGGAGAATTACTCGGCGCTCGCATCCGACCTCAATATCTGCTCGAAGCGCGGACTTTCCGAGCGTTTCGATTCGACGATAGGCGCGGGCACGGTGCTCATGCCGTTCGGCGGCAAGAATCAGCTGACGCCCATTCAGGCGATGGTGCAGAAGATATCCGTCGAGAAGAAGCACACCGACGACTGCTCGCTCATGGCGTTCGGCTACAATCCGTTTATAACCGAGCAGAGCCCGTATCACGGCGCATACCTCGCAGTTATAGAGTCGGTCTGCAAGCTCATCGCCTCGGGCGCAGAGTTCAAGGATGTTTATCTCACATTCCAGGAATATTTTGAGCGCCCCGGCAGGGACGGCAAGCGTTGGGGTCAGCCTTTGGCGGCGCTTCTCGGCGCGTTCAAGGCGCAGATGGAACTCGGCATCGGTTCAATCGGCGGCAAGGACTCAATGAGCGGCTCGTTTGAAAATCTCGATGTCCCGCCGACCCTCGTCTCGTTCGCCGTAACAACGGAAAAGACCTCTTCAATAGTCTCTCCCGAGTTCAAATCGGCGGGTCACAAGGTTGTTTTCATCGCGCCGGAGAAAGACGAAAACGGTCTGCCGAAGACCGACTCGCTTATAGATGTGTTCTCCCGCGTCACCGGGCTTCTTCGCTCGGGCAAGGCGGTCGCCTGCTGCACCCCCGGCATGGGCGGCATTGCGGAAGCGGTCATGAAGATGGCGTTCGGCAACGGCATCGGCTTTGAATACAGCAAAGATATAACGCTCGAAAAGATATTCGGACTCAGCTACGCAGGCTTCATTCTCGAACTTGCGGACGGTGCAGAAGAAACAGGCACGCTTCTCGGACACACAAACGACAGCGGCTGCATCAGCCTTAACGGCGAGAGCATCGCTCTTTCAAAGCTTCTCGGAATATATGAGAACAAGCTCGAAAGCGTCTACAGCTGCAATATCAAAAACGCCGGCAAGGGCGCTGAGAACTTCTCATATGAGACTGTCGAGCGCAAAGCTCCGGCTATAAAAGTCGCAAAGCCGCGCGTGCTCATCCCGGCGTTCCCCGGCACGAACTGCGAATACGACAGCGCAAAGGCAGTCCGCGACGCGGGCGCGGAGCCGGAGATAATTGTCATAAACAACCTCAGCGCGGACGGCATCAGCCGCAGCGTCGAAAAATTTGCGGACGAGCTTCGCTCCTCGCAGATGATATTCATCCCCGGCGGCTTCTCAGGCGGCGACGAGCCGGACGGCAGCGGAAAGTTCATCACGGCATTCTTCAGAAACGCCGCGATAAAAGAGAGCGTCACCGACCTGCTCGAAAACAGGGACGGACTCATGTGCGGAATCTGCAACGGCTTCCAGGCGCTGATAAAGCTCGGACTCGTCCCCTACGGCAAGATAATCGACACTGATGAAAATTGCCCGACGCTCACCTTCAACACCATCGCGCGCCACCAGTCGAGAATAGTGCGCACCCGCATTTCTTCGAACAAATCGCCGTGGCTCGCACTGACTCAGGTCGGCGACATATATTCCGTGCCGATATCCCACGGCGAAGGACGATTCCTCGCAAGCGACGAGCTTATAGCCAAGCTCGCCGCGAACGGGCAGATAGCCACGCAGTATGTTGATCTTGACGGCAACGCTTCAAACGATATACACTTCAACCCCAACGACTCCGTCTGCGCTATCGAGGGCATCACCTCACCCGACGGCAGAGTCTTCGGAAAAATGGGACACAGCGAAAGAATCGGAAAAGGTCTTTACAAAAATGTCCCGGGAGATTATAATATTCGTATGTTTGAAGCAGCTGTTAAATATTTTAAGTGATGATAAGGAGACTGGAACATGGCCTATTTATCCGACATTGAAATTGCGCAGCGCTGCAAACCCGAGCACATCGGCGTTATCGCAAAGCGCGCCCATGTTGACGAAAAGTACATCGAGCAATACGGAAACTACAAGGCGAAGATAGACCTGTCCCTGCTCTCGGAGACGAAGCGGGAAAACGGAAAGCTGATTCTCGTCACCGCCATAACCCCGACCCCCGCGGGCGAGGGCAAGACCACGACGACGATAGGTCTTGCGGACGGACTGCGCCGGATAGGCAAGGATGTCACGGTCGCCTTGCGCGAGCCGAGCCTCGGCCCGGTTTTCGGAGTCAAGGGCGGAGCCGCCGGCGGCGGATATGCGCAGGTGGTTCCCATGGAGGATATCAACCTCCACTTCACCGGCGACTTTCACGCGATAGGCGCGGCGAACAACCTGCTTGCCGCGATGCTCGACAACCACATTCAGCAGGGCAACGCCCTGGGCATAGATGTCCGCAAGATAACATGGAAACGCTGCGTTGACATGAACGACCGCCAGCTTCGCTTTATTGTAGACGGCATGGGCGGCAAGGCGAACGGTATGCCCCGCGAGGACGGATTCGATATAACCGTCGCGAGCGAGATAATGGCTGTGCTCTGCCTTTCAAGCTCGATAACCGACCTCAAAGCGAGACTCTCGCGCATGATCGTCGGCTATACCTACGACGACAAGCCCGTGACCTGCGGCGAACTCAAGGCGGCTGGCGCGATGACCGCGCTTTTGAAGGACGCCCTGAAGCCCAACCTTGTCCAGACTCTCGAGGGCACGCCCGCATTCGTCCACGGCGGACCGTTCGCGAATATAGCGCACGGCTGCAACTCCGTCATGGCGACCAAGATGGCGCTCAAGATGGGCGACTACACCGTCACCGAAGCGGGATTCGGCGCGGATCTCGGCGCCGAGAAGTTCCTCGATATAAAGTGCCGCATGGCGGGACTCTCGCCGGACGCGGTGGTCGTTGTTGCCACTGTCCGCGCGCTCAAGATGCACGGCGGGCTCGACAAAAAAGAGCTTGCGGTTGAAGATATCGGCGCGCTCGAAAGAGGTATACCGAACCTGCTGCGCCATGTTTCCAACATCAAAAATGTCTATAAACTCCCCTGCGTCGTCGCGGTCAACAGATTCCCGACCGACACCGACGCTGAGATAGATTTCATCATCGCAAAATGCCGCGAGCTCGGGGTCAACACCGTGCTCTCCACCGTGTGGGCTGAAGGCGGCAAGGGCGGCGAAGCGCTCGCGCGCGAAGTAGTCCGCCTGTGCGAAGAGGAAAAGGGCGATTTCACCTTCGCCTATGAAGATGAGCTTTCGATCGAGGAGAAGATCGAAGCCGTTGTCAGAAAAGTTTACGGAGGCGACGGAATAACCGTCATGCCCAACGCCAAAAAGCAGATAGCCCAGCTTGAAGCTCTCGGTTTCGGCAAATGCCCCGTATGCATAGCAAAGACCCAGTACAGCTTTTCGGATGACCCGACAAAGCTCGGCGCGCCCGAGCACTTCACCGTGACGGTGAAAAATGTCAAAATATCCGCGGGCGCGGGATTCGTCGTCGTTCTGACCGGCGACATTCTCACCATGCCCGGGCTGCCGAAGGTTCCCGCCGCAGAGAAAATCGACGTTGACGAAAGCGGCAGAATAACAGGTCTGTTCTGAGATAATAATTCCGCTCGGAGAATATTTCTTCTGCCGAGCGGAGTTTCTATAAATATCGGAGGTAACAAAATGGCTTATTATTTCAACGAAGTATCGCACACCTTTAACGAGTATCTTCTCGTCCCCGGCTATTCGTCGAGCGAGTGCATACCCGCGAATGTGTCGCTCAAAACGCCTCTTGTCAAGTACAAGAAGGGCGAAGAGCCCGCGATCTCACTCAACATCCCGATGGTTTCCGCCATCATGCAGTCCGTCTCCGGCGAGAGACTCGCCGTTGCGCTTGCAAAAGAAGGCGGCGTATCGTTCATCTTCGGCTCCCAGAGCATCGAGGACGAAGCGGCAATGGTCGCAAGGGCAAAGAATTTCAAGGCGGGCTTCGTCATCAGCGACTCGAACATCACTCCCGACGCGACTCTCAACGACGTTATCGCGCTCAAGGAGAGAAACGGCCATTCCACTATCGCCGTGACCGAGGACGGCTCGGCTAACGGCAGACTTGTCGGCATAGTTACGAGCAGAGACTACCGCGTCAGCCGCATGACCGGCGACGAAAAAGTTTCGTCTTTCATGACTCCCCTCGAAAAGCTCGTCACCGCTCCGGATACCACCACGCTCAAGGAAGCCAATGATATAATCTGGGACAACAAGCTCAATTCCCTGCCCATAGTCGACTCCGAGGGCAAGCTCAGATATTTTGTTTTCCGCAAGGACTATGACGCCCATAAGGACAACCCGAACGAGCTCCTCGACGCCGACAAGCGCTATGTTGTCGGCGCAGGTATCAACACAAGAGACTACGCCGAGCGTATTCCCGCACTTGTCGAGGCGGGCGCAGACGTGCTCTGCATCGACTCCTCCGAGGGCTTCTCGGAGTGGCAGTCCCGCACCCTCGCATGGGTCAGGGAGCACTACGGCGACAGCGTCAAGGTCGGCGCGGGCAACGTAGTTGACAGAGAGGGCTTCCTCTTCCTCGCCGAGGCGGGTGCGGACTTCATAAAGGTCGGCATCGGCGGCGGCTCGATATGCATCACCCGCGAGACAAAGGGTATCGGCAGAGGTCAGGCATCGGCTCTTATCGATGTCTGCAAGGCGAGAGACGAATATTTCGAGAGAACCGGCGTATATATTCCCGTCTGCTCCGACGGCGGCATCGTCTATGACCATCATATGACCCTCGCGCTTGCAATGGGCGCGGACTTCCTGATGCTCGGCCGCTACTTCGCGCGCTTTGACGAGAGCCCGACAAACAAGATTTCGCTCAAGGGCACTTACTACAAAGAGTACTGGGGCGAGGGCTCCAACCGCGCAAGGAACTGGCAGCGCTACGACCTCGGCGGCGACAAGAAGCTGTCGTTCGAGGAGGGCGTTGACTCCTATGTCCCCTACGCCGGCAGCCTCAAGGACAATGTCACGCTCTCGCTGAGCAAGGTAAAGTCCACCATGTGCAACTGCGGCGCGCTCACCATCCCCGAGCTGCAGCAGAAAGCGAAGCTGACCCTTGTCTCCGCAACGAGCATTGTTGAAGGCGGCGCGCACGACGTCGTGCAGAAAGAGACATACTCCGATCTGAAAAAATAAGCCGAAAAATTTACGGCAGGGAGCGGCAAAAACCGTTCCCTGCCTTTGCATTCTGCCAAAACAGCTTGCAGAATCACCAATAAATGAAATCATCATCGGCAAAAGGCTGTTGAATCCGCCGTTTTTGCCAAAATAATTTGCAAACTGTTGACACGCCGAAAATGCAATGCTATAATACAGACAATTTAAGACAGCACTTGATAGAGGATGCGAACAAGAAGAGTATCCAGCAGCAACGCCGGCAAGCGGCAGCTGGGGAAAGGCAAGTTCGCCGAAGTGCTATCGCGGTTGCCGCCGCGGTAATGCTGGGCCCTCGCCGAACAGGCGACGGACTGTCACATGACTTATGTGGAGCGCTATCATCGGTTTTTCTGCACATATAGCAGCATATACAAAGCCTGTGATACCTCTTCGGGTCGCAGGCTTAATTAATTTTTTCCAGGAGATGGTACTAATGAACAGAACAAAGAGAATTGTGGCCGCCATTCTGGCTATCGCCATGTGCGCAGTATTATTTGCAGGCTGCGGCACGAAAACCGAAAGTGCCAAGACCGGCGTTGAAGACGGCGTTCTGACCGTTGCCATGGAGTGCGCATACGCTCCCTACAACTGGACTCAGAGCGATGATTCCAACGGCGCTGTCCCGATAAAGGATTCCAAGGACTACGCCAACGGATATGATATCATGATGGCTAAGAAGATATGCGAAGCAAACGGCTGGAAGCTTGAAGTTGTCCGCCTTGACTGGGATTCACTTGTTCCCGCAGTCCAGACCGGCAAGGTTGACGCCGTTATCGCAGGTCAGTCGATGACCGAAGAGCGTATGCAGCAGGTCGATTTCGCAGGTCCCTACCTCTATGCGAGCATCGTCTGCATGACAAAGCAGAACAGCAAGTATGCAAACGCTACCTCCCTTGCAGACCTCGCAGGTGCAAAGTGCACCTCCCAGCTCGGAACCATTTGGTATACCACCTGCCTTCCGCAGATAAACGGTGCTCTTATCCAGACCGCACAGGAGACCGCCCCCTCGATGCTCATGGCTCTTGAGACCGGCGCTGTCGACTTCATCTGCACCGATATGCCCACCGCTCAGGGCGCGCTCATCGCTTACAGCGATCTGAAGATCCTCGACCTCCCCGAGGACGCTTTCAAGGTTGACGAGGGCGACATCAACATCGGCATCTCTGTTAAGAAGGGCAACACCGAGCTCAAGGACAAGATCAACTCCGCCCTTGCAGGCATGACCGCAGACGACTTCAACAAGATAATGAACGAGGCTACCAAGATTCAGCCCCTTTCAAAGTAATCAACAATAATCAGAACGGAGATAACAAGATATGAACAAGCTTGCCGAGCTGTGGAGCGACATAGTCCAGTGCTGGAGCGATAGCTCAATGCAGTATCTGACCGGTGCGCTCAAGACAATAGAGCTCGCTGTTATAGCGACAATCATAGGCTGCCTCATCGGCCTTGTCTGCGGAATAATCCAGACTATTCCGTGCGGCAAAAAAGACAATATCGTAAAGCGGGTCATCCTCGGCATAGTCAAGGCTATAGTGCGTATCTACGTCGAAGTTTTCAGAGGCACGCCGATGATAATCCAGGCGATATTCATCTTCTATGCCCTGCCCTACTTCTCAAACGGTGCGATAAACCTTGAACCGACTTTCGCGGCATATCTCGTTGTCTCCATCAATACCGGAGCATATATGGCCGAGACCGTCCGCGGCGGTATAATGTCGATAGACGTCGGTCAGACGGAGGGCGCAATGTCCATAGGCATGAACCACTTCAAGACCATGCTCTATGTCATTCTTCCGCAGACCATACGCAATATCATACCGCAGATAGGCAACAACCTCATAATCAACATCAAAGATACTTCCGTCATGTTCGTTATAGGCTACACCGAGCTCTTCGCGGCTCACAAGGCTATCGTCGGCGCAAAGTACATCTACTTCCCGTCGGCAGTTATAACACTGACTATCTACCTGATAATGACGGTCATCTGCTCGCTTATCCTCAGACTGTGGGAGAAGAAGCTTGACGGTCCGGAGAACTTCGATCTCTCGACCACCGACACTCTCGCCCACACCAGCGGAATGTACTCATATGTCAAG
>JBNMIN010000014.1:0-30566 GCA_050873305.1 Oscillospiraceae bacterium | reverse complement strand
GCGGCTGAACGCCGTGAATTTTTATATCCATCCTGCGAAGAATATCACGGGGTGATATTTTTGCAGTACAGAAATCTTAATGAATTGATTACTCAGAGCCGCAGTTCGAGAAGATATTTTCTCTCGCTGCCCGCAGAGTTCCAGATGCGGCTGCACGGGCAAAATGATTATATTCATTCTGCGCATCAGCTGCACTCGGCGGCGGAGCTGATTAAAATATATGACCGCGAAAATATGATATCCGAGAGCCTCGACCGATATTTCAAATAGTTATTCGGCGGACTTGAGAGCCTCGACCATATCTATCTTGCGGTTCTTGCGTGCGACCATAAGGCTGACTATCAGCGAGACTCCGAAGGTCAGCAGCGCGCTGATGACATATGTCTTCCAGCTGACGACGGTGTTCATCTCATACTCCCCTGCCATCGCGCTGACAAGGTAGCTGAGAGTCCCGAGTCCGCACGGGATGCCGATAATAACGCCGATAAGCGTCAGCCACATGTTCTGACCGATAAGCAATTTTCCTATCTTTTTGTCCCTGAAGCCGACAACTTTAAGAGTCGCCATCTCGCGGTAGCGTTCTGTATAACTCATGACGCCGAGGTTATAGAGCACGACCATGCCGAGCCCGAGAGCCGCAACAACGAGAATGCCTATCATCATATTCTGTATCTCGGTGAACGTATCGAACGAGTCGACTATCGACTGCTTTGTCTGAACGCTCTTTATCAGGCTGTCGGAGGCAATATCCGATTTTTCGGTGCTCGTATAAATCGAGTCGATATTATACGGTATATCGAGCTTTTCGGCATATTCGGGCGAGATAACAATGCTCTCGGTGACGCTGCGGATAAGTCCGGCTATTTTGAGCTCATATTCTTTGTCCGAGCCGTAGGGGCTGATTTTGAATGTATCGCCCGCTTTGAGCCCGAACTCATCGGCTATTCTCATGCAGACATAAGCGCCGTCGCTGCCGATTTTTATATAATCGGTGTTCTCATCCGGGAACTTAACTTTATCGTGTTCGATATTATATATATCGAGCGAAAGAGTCTTTTCATCGTGCTTGACGCTGACGGAAGAGCTCCAGTCGCCGTCATATTTATCTGCAAGGGCTTCGCACTGCTCTTTTGTCGTGCCCTCGGCGACATATATTCGCGAGGAATAAGCTATTGCGCCGTCATAGTACATATCGAGGAACGCGGACATGGTGTCGCGCATTCCGAGCGAGCCGACAACGAGCAGTGTGCAGCCTATTATGCCGATAAGGGTCATTGCGGTGCGCGACTTATGGCGCATGACATCGCGCAGATTCCAGCGCGTGCCGAAAGAGAGCTTATGGAAGCCGTTCGTTCTCTCTATGAGCAGAGCTTTCATTCTCTTGGGCTCATACGGGCGCAGGGCATCGGCGGCGGTGCCGTGGAGTATCTTCTTGACGCACAGGAAACCGATAAGCGTCAGGATAAGTATCATCGCAACAACAGTAGCAATACAGAACAGCGGCATGCGCAGACGCCAATACGGCATATCGAGATATGTGCCCATCATGCCGTTCGGGTTCATGATATACCAGGCAATCAGATAGCCGAGCGCCGTTCCGAGAACCGATCCGACAACGCCGATTGAAAAGGCATATGAGGTATAGTGCGCGAGAATGCGCCTGTCCTTGAAGCCGAGCGCCTTGAGCGTGCCTATCTGCGTCTTTTCCTTTGCGGTCAGTCTCTGCATGGTCGTTACCATAGTCAGAACCGCGATAAGCAAAAACAGCGGCGGCAGGACGGAGCCCATTGTTTTTCCCTCGTCGCTCTCGCCCTTCGCCTGGGCATAAGCCGTGCTCTCATCCTTTGAAAGAATGAGCGTGGTCTTGCCGAGAGCGTCATCGACGGAATTTTCGAACTGCTTTCTCGAATCATCGGAGATAACATTTATCTGCGGATAAAAATCCATGCCGACTGCTTTTTTATAGAAAGCCGGTGAAATGAACACATAGCCGTAAGTTGTATAATCGGGCATGAGCTGCGTCTCATCGCGCACGCAAATCATATATTCGCCCGCTTTTATCAAGCCTTTGACCGTTCCGCTGACTTCAAAATTTTTATATACAAGCGTCAGCCTGTCGCCGATTTTCACATCATTTTTAGAAGCGTAGATATCCGACAGCCAGATGCCGTCCTCGCTCGCGGAATTATATTCTTCGCCGTCCATGAGCACGAAGCCCGAGACATTCTCGTTCTCCGTAACGGTCATCGCGAGGCTGTCGCCCTCACGCTCTTTCACATCGGCGTTGACGGAGAGATAACGCGAGGCGGCTTTAACTCCGCTTATATTCTCTATTTTTTTAAGCTCGTCTTTTGAAAAGCCCGACTCGGATATTATTCTGTAATCCGCATAGTTGGATTCTTCGAAGAACGAAGCCATGTTGTCCTCGATGCTGACCCATTCCATATTGAAGCCGACGAAAATTCCGACTCCGAGGACTATCATGATTATCATCGAGATAAACTGCGCGCGGTAAAGACGCATCGTTCTCAAAAGCTTTTTGAACAGCATACTGCGCCTCCTTTACCAATCGATCTCATCGGCAGAAGCCGGAGAAGGCTGATCCTCGCAGGAGACTATCCTGCCGTTTTTCACTCTTATAACAGTATCCGCCATCTTGGCTATATTCTGGTTATGAGTAACGATAACTATCGTCTTGCCGTAATCGCGAGCCATTTTGAGCAGCAATTTGAGCACGCGCACGCCGGTCTCGGAATCGAGCGCGCCGGTCGGCTCATCGCACAGGAGTATCTTCGGATTCTTCGCGAGCGCACGGGCGATAGACACGCGCTGCTGCTCGCCGCCGGAAAGCTCGGAGGGGAACTTCTTTAGATGATCCGCAAGCCCGACTTCTTCGAGCATCTTTGTCGCGGAGAGCGAATCCGGGGCTATCTCTTTGACGAGCGAGACATTCTCGTGAACCGTAAGGGTCGGAACGAGATTATAGAACTGGAACACGAAGCCTACTTTCTTCGCTCTGTAATCGGCGAGCTCATCGTTCGAGAGCTTCGATATATCCTCGCCCTCGACATATATCTTTCCGTCGGTCGGGCTGTCAAGTCCGCCGAGCAGATTTAAAAGCGTGCTCTTTCCCGCGCCGCTGGGGCCGAGGATAACAACAAACTTCCCCTCTTCAAGCTCCATATTCACCGAATCGAGAGCCTTGAGTTCATGGTCGCCGCTTTTATAGACACGGCTCACATTTTCAAACTTTACTACTGCCATTGCTTTTCTCCCTTTCTTGCTCATATCTTCTGCTCATGTGTTCGAGACTGTCCTGCGGAACCTCTGAGAGCAGAGAACACACAGCCATCTGCAGATCCCCCATATCGGGGAACATACATCGCAGGCTCTCCGAAACTATCTCATAGTAATGCCCGTAGCGGCGCGCGGTATCGTTGCCCGAATCGGTGAAATGCGCCACTCCGTAAGAGGTTTTGCTGATTATCCCGAGTTCCGAAAAGGTGTCCATCATATTGTGCACGCTCGGCTTTGACAGATTGAGCGCCGAGGCAAGGTCGACGCAGCGGACTCCGCATCCGTCTCTGTCGAGCTCCTTCATTGTCAGAAGGTAGCGTATATTTGACGTCGTAAGGGTTCTTCGGTTTGTCATGATTTTCCTCCTGCAGTGAAGTGTTATGTATCGATTAGCATTTGCTAACTATAGCTTTTAAAAAATCGATTAGCTCACGCTAACCAAACTATATGGTAAACTATTCTTCGCGCCGTGTCAATATAAATTCTGCCTGTTTTATTGACGGACTGACAAATTCGGCAACATCCACAAACGATTAGCTGATGCTAACCGATAATATTGTCGAAAAGCACAGCGCAAAGACATATTGATTTTCGTGCAGGCGCGTGATATCATTAATAATATATAAAATTAACGAACGGAGGGGTCAGATGCACCTGCAGGAATCCGGCGAGATGTATCTCGAAACAATATATATACTTTCAAAGAAGGGCGTTGTGCGCTCGCTCGATGTCGCGGAATACATGGGCTTTTCAAAGCCGAGCGTCAGCCGCGCCGTGGGACTTCTCAAGCAGGGCGGCTATCTCCTCATGGACAAGGACGGATATCTCACGCTCACCGACGCCGGGCTCGAAGTCGCGCACAAGATATATGAGCGGCACACCGTGCTCTCAAACCTGCTGATTCGCCTCGGCGTCAGCGAAGAGGTCGCGGTCGAGGACGCATGCAAGCTCGAGCACGACATAAGCGACGAGACATTCGCGGCGATAAAAGAGCACGTTATCAAAAATATCGACAGCCTGAAATAATTTGCATCGATAAAATTCAAGCATTTTCGCTTTTGCAGTTTCGTTTTGAAAATATTCAATAATACAGATAGGCATGTTCAACAATTCGCCGCTTCCCCTTTTGTTGAACATGCCTAAATATATTTGTGCGCTTGAAAAGCCTTTTTACACATGATATAATAATCTGAGATTATGTGTAAAGACTTGCACATAAAGTATTACACAAAAGGAAGGTAGAAATGAGCAAAGGAAAGAACCAGGCGCCGAGTGGGGCTATCAAGCACAGCACCTACACCGGCAAAGAACTGGCCGGTTACTTGGTCGGTCTCGCCGGACAGAACATTATCTATAATGTTGTCGCAGGCGGACTCCAGTACTACTGGCAGTCGATTATTTTTTTACCGGCAATGGCTATATCAATAATATTCTTCATTGCCCGCGTTTGGGACGCGATCAATGACCCGATGATGGGTTCGATCGTTGACCACACCAGAACAAAGTGGGGCAAATGCAAACCCTATCTTATGTTCATCCCGATTCCGATCGGAATCATCACAATTCTTACATTCTGCAACAAGACATACACCGATTACACATCGACCGGTGCGCATGTACTGATTATCGCTTGGGCGGCAATCTCCTACATTCTCTGGGGTATGTCCTACACCGTCGGCGATATTCCGCTCTGGGGCGTAACATCGCTTATGACCGAGGATGAAAACGACAGAGCAAAGGCTCTTTCGCTCGCCCGTATAGTTGCAAACCTCGGCGCTATCGGTATGCTCATCACTTTCGCCGGCAAGGCTCTCTCCCCCATGCTTCAGGAGAAGAGAGGTCTTGACGTTCTCCATGCGGATAAGATGTCGTACATTATAATCGCCATCATACTTACAGTATTCGCGACAGTTCTTTTCCAGTTTGCCGGCTTCTCCGTCAAAGAGAGAGTTCAGCAGTCCGAAAAGAAATACACGATGAAAGAGAACTTCAAGATTGCGCTTTCCAATGCTCCGTTCAGAAAGCTCCTTATCTCGGGCATTCTCAGAAGCCCCATTCAGCTTCTTTCAATCGTCGGCCTGTCGCTCGTCATGTACTATTTCTTCGACAACAACCTTGCCAACATCGTTGTTGACGGCAAGCTCCAGGTTATAAAGATAGTTCAGCTTCTGGTTATGGCTATCGGCCTTCTCGGCGGTATGATCATCGGTACTGCCGCCACGCCGAAGATGTCCGCAAAGTTCGGCAAGAAGCAGCTTTACAACTTCTATTCTATAATCGGCGCCATTCCCTTTGCACTGATTTTCGTTGTTTACAAGCTCGCAGGCGGCAACCTCATGCAGAGCATGTTCTATGTCTTCCTGATGGCTATAATGATGTTCGCAGCCTCCTGGGCTATGGGCTCGATAAACATTCTTCAGTCGATAATGATCGCTGACTGCGTTGACTACGAAGAGTACAAGAACGGTGTCCGCACCGACGGCGTGTTCTTCTCCGGCCAGTCCTTCATCACAAAGCTTTCGATGGGCGTTTCCTCGCTTATCTCCGGTTTCGTTTATTCGGCTGTCAACTACACGGATAAGCACATTGAAGAGCTGAACCTTGCCCTTACAGAAGGCAAATATCACTTCTTCGAGGCAAACGACGGAAAATATGCAATGGCGATGTTCCTGCTTATTTCTATTCCGCCCGCAATCGGTATGCTTCTCTCCGCTATCCCCACTCTCAAGTATTCGCTCACCGATGCGGAGCACACAAGAATCCTCAACGAGCTCATTGAGAGACGCGCAAGCAAGAAGAACGAAGACTAAGGACTGCCGCATTTAGCGCAGACCAAAGAGCAAAAATACAAAGGTCATAATTCACGGATAACAACGCGGATTATGACCTTTATTCTTTTAGATTTTTGCTCTTTTAAGCGTCTTTTGCCCGCTCGCGGTATGCCTGTACAGCTTCGGGTCAAAAAACGCTTTCTGCATCTAAATGCGGCAGCCTTTCTGTTCGAAAAGATACTCAACACGCAAAACGAAAACAACGGAGCCTGCAAAAATGCTAAACTCCGTTGTTTTCTTCTTTTCGGTTATTCGTCGGTTCCGTCGCCGCCCATTAAAGCAGTCAGCTCTCTGATGCGCTCTATCGGGAACGGCGGGGAGCACAGCGGTTTCATCGCTATGCTCATCAGCTTCATCGGGTTGTCGTCCGCGGCGACGCGGTTTGAGGACATCGCACCGCATCTGCGGCAGCGGTGGACTATCGCCCACTCGCCGTTTTTTCTCACCCAGACCGCTATGGGGTCCATGATTCCCCCGCAGTCCGAAGCTCTGTCTCCGGGCTCGTTATCAACATGCAGGCTCGAAAGACAGTTCGGGCAGTGGTTTCTGTGGTCGCTGCCCGCGCCTTGCGGCACTACAGTGCGTCCGCACACTTTGCAGACAAAAGTCTCGTTGCAGGCGTGAGTCTTATAATAACCTTTTTCGTACTGTTTGCGTTTGTTTTCGCGATTCATTTTTCCTCCTGAAGATCATGGCTCGCGGGAGGAACGGCAGAGTGTGTTTTTTATTTGCCGACCTCCCGGTCAGCGCACACTCTCCGGTGATTTTGTGATAAGTCTCAAACAAAATCTCCTTAGTTTTTTTATTCAAGAAACGGTCAGATGACCGCTATCTCGTCTGTGTATTCCGCTCCGCACGGCATTATCGACGGCAGAGCGAGAGAGAACAGGTCGGCGGCGCGCTCTTCGATTGAAGAGATGCGTTTTGCGCGTTCGCCGAGCTTTTTTATATCCGCCGCGCGCATAACTATCGGCAGCTTTGCGCTCGAACGCATGGCACGCAGCTTTTCGCGTCCGATGGCATTGAAGCCGAGCACGCGGATATACGGCGGTATGCCCTCGCAATCGGATGCCTCGATGCCGAGCAGAAGAGCCGCAACGGCGCGCCTTATCCGCGCATGGGAATAGCGTTTTGTCTTGGCGAGCGAATAGAGTTCATCGAGCGAAGATGCACTGCGCGAGGCTGAATATATGCGATTTTCAAGCCCCTCGGAGATATCCGGCACTGCGGCTATTTTTTCGGGCGTTGAGATACGCAGGCACGCAAGAACGGCTTTTTCGAGAGCATTAATATCCGCCGGCGCTCTGCCCGCCTCTATCTCCGCTTTGAGTATCGCGGCGGCACTTTCGGGCATGAGATCGGCAAAGCCCTCGCCCGCTCTCACTCTGGAGCGTATAAGCGACGCGCTCGCAAAGGCGTTCACCGCTTCGCCGCTGTCGTGACCCGCTCCCTCGCGCCTGACGGCGAACGGAGTAAGTTCTGATTTGAGCGTATCTATCGCGCGTATATATTCGACGGCGAGCGTATCGTTCGGCGACGAGAGCACCGATGCGACACGGGGATCGAGTTCCTCCACGGCGCGCTGTCTCGCCGAAGCAAAGCTCACGCCGGAGAGCAGGTTGGCGCGCATACTCTCGCGCACGGTATAATCATCGACCGCGTGGGACGCAGCTCGGAGAAGTCCTATATCGGCACATTCGCTGCCAAAGCTCAGCGTATCAACGCACCCCATGGCGTCGAGCAGCCCGACAGCTCCCCTCGCAAAGGTCTGCGCCGCAGCGCACGCCCACGGGACAGGGAGCGAAACGACAAGATCCGCGCCGTTCATCAGAGCCATGTGCGCGCGCGCGTTCGGATGCATCAGCGCAGTCTCTCCGCGCTGGACGAACCAGCTGCTCATCACGCACACAACTGCCGACGCGCCGTTTTCACGCGTGCGGGCTATATGATATGCGTGCCCGTTATGGAACGGATTATATTCGGCGACGATGCCTGCGGTGCTCATCGGGCTCACTCCTTTCCGTTTTTCGACAATAAGACAGGGGAATTCTGCAAGAACTGCTTGAAAAATCCTCTTATAGTATATATAATATATCAGTAACGTGCTTGTTTCAAGCAAATCTTTTTATTTGGAGGCAATACTCTTGAAAATTCTTGTTATCAACGCCGGAAGCTCATCGCTTAAATATCAGCTCATCGACATGGACGGCGAAGAGCTGATTGCAAAGGGCATCTGCGAGCGTATCGGTATCGACGGCAGAATCAGCGGTTCGACCGAGGACGGCAGAAAGTTCAAATACGACGTAACTCTTGAAAACCACACCGCAGCTTTCCTCGAAGTCAAGAAGGCTCTTACTTCGGGCGACTGCAAGGTTATCGACGATCTCTCCGACATTTCGGCTGTCGGTCATCGCATAGTCCAGGGCGGTTCTCTGTTCAAAGAGAGCGTACTCGTTGACGAGGATGTTATCGCCGGCATCGAGAGCCTGTGCGATCTCGCTCCCCTGCACAACGCCGCTCACATTCAGGGCATCCGTGCCTGCCGCGAGGTCTTCGGCGAGGATGTTCCGGAAGTTGTTGTTTTCGACAACGCTTTCCATTCGACCATGCCCCCCGAGGCATTCCTTTTCCCGCTGCCCTATGAGTACTACGAGAAGTACAAAGTCCGCCGCTACGGCTTCCACGGCACATCGCATCGCTTCGTCAGCGCTCGCTGCGCGGAAGTTATGGGCGTTGACCTCAAGGATATCAAGCTCATCACCTGCCACCTCGGTAACGGCTCTTCCATAACCGCTATCAAGGACGGCAAGGTTATCGACACGAGCATGGGTCTTACTCCCCTCGACGGCTTCATCATGGGCTCGCGCTGCGGCGGAGTTGATCCCTCGGCTATCACCTATCTTCAGGAGAAAGAGGGCTGGACTCCCGCAGAGACAGCTGAAATCCTCAACAAGAAGTCCGGCGTTCTTGGCATCTCCGGCGTATCGAGCGACGACAGAGACGTTCTCGCCGCCGCAGAGGCAGGCAACGAGAGAGCCGCTCTTGCAAGAAGCATCCAGCGCTATCAGATCCGCAAGTTCATCGGCGCATATGTTGCAGCGATGGACGGCGTTGACGCAATAGTCTTCACCGGCGGCATCGGCGAGAACACCTGCGACCTGCGCGAGGATGTCTGCAAGCATCTTACATATCTCGGCGTTAAGATCGACTGCGAAAAGAACCTCGAGCTCAGAAAGGGCAAAGAGGGCGAGCTTTCGACCCCGGATTCAAAGGTCCGCGTCTTCGTTCTGCCCACCAACGAGGAACTGCTCATAGCAAGAGACACCAAGGCTATCGTTGAGAAGCTCTGATATGAACGGCTGCAACACTTTTATATTTGACAGTTTACCGGAGAAAGAGCTTATCCCCCGGTTTGAGATAAGCTCTTTCCACTGGGAAAAAGACGGATATTCGCGCCCGGAGAGCTCCGTGCGGTTCTGCGCGGTAAAAAACGAGGGCTACTATGCTTTTCTTGAAAGCACCGAAAGCCCCGTGCTCGCGAGATACACAAAGCGCGACGATCCGGTATATACCGACAGCTGCCTCGAAGTGTTCATTGCTCCCGTCAGCGGGCGCAGCGAATATATAAACTTCGAGATGAATCCGAACGGCGCTTATCTGTCGCAGTTCGGAAGCGAGAGAAACGGCCGCGTGTTCATAAAAGAACTGACCGAAGAGACCCCGCGCGTCAGCGCAGGAGTTTACACGGACAAAAAGGGCTGGAATGCTCAGCTGTTCATCCCGGAAAAACTGATATCGTCGCTCTACGGCTGCGATTTTTCGGTCGGCGAGGGTGAGATACGCGGCAATTTCTATAAATGCGCCGACGATTCCCCGACCCCGCACTACGGTGCGCTCTTCCCCGTTGACAGCGCTTCTCTCGGCTTTCACAATCCCGAAAGGTTCGGCACTATCAAAATAATCAAAAGGTGATACAGATGCAAACGCAGAATACTCCCTTTCCGCTGCAGCAGATAATCGAAGAATTCGGTTTTGAGGGAGAATATATCGGCTACCGCGTTTCAAACGACGGTCATATAAACAACACTTTTGTTCTCGATTTCAAGAATGCTGACGGCAGCAGCACAAGCTACCTTGTTCAGCTGATAAACACGAATGTTTTCAAGAACCCCGACGAGCTGATGGAGAACATCGTCGGAGTCACCGGATACCTGCGCAACATAGTTATCGAGCGCGGCGGCGACCCGGAGCGCGAATGCCTCAGAGTGTTCTTCACAAAGGGCGGCAAGCCCTATTTCAGAACAGAGAACGGCGAATGCTGGAGATGCTACAATTTCATCACCGGCGCGCACGCCTGCCAGTCCATTGACGACCCGAAGACATTCTTCAACGCCGCAAAGGCTTTCGGCACTTTCCAGTGCCTGCTCGCGGACTATCCGAGCAGTACGCTCCACGAGACTATACCGAACTTCCACAACACCCGCTCCCGCTTTGCAGACTTCAAGAAGGCGGTCAGCGATGATCTCAAGGGTCGCGCTGCGGGCGTGCAGGAAGAGATCGACTTTGTTCTCTCGCGTGAGGGCGACACGGGTATCCTCGTCGATATGCTCAACAACGGCGAGCTGCCGCTGAGAGTCACCCACAACGACACGAAGCTCAACAACGTCATGTTCGACAATAAGACCGACGAGGGCATATGCGTTATAGACCTCGATACGGTCATGCCCGGACTCTCGCTCTACGATTTCGGCGACAGCATCCGCTTCGGCGCAAGCACCGCCGCAGAAGACGAGAAAGATCTCGATAAGGTGAACTTCGACATTGAGCTCTACAAAGTCTACACCGAGGGCTATCTTTCCGCCGCCGGCAAGAGTCTGACTGATGCGGAGATTGAATATCTCCCCTTCTCATCGAAGCTCATGACGCTCGAATGCGGAATGCGTTTCCTTGGGGACTACCTCAACGGCGACACTTATTTCCGTATTGATTATCCCGAGCACAACCTTGTCCGCTCCCGCACGCAGTTCAAGCTCGTCGAGGACATGGAGAAACAGATGGACGAGATGAAAAAGGCCACGCAGGAAATATACGCAAAAGTCTGCAAATAAAAAAGCCATACGGCATGGAGGGTCAGAGCTATGTTATCTCTGATGGACGAGCGTCAGCTCAGGCACAGTCTTGCCCTCTGGACGATGAAAAACAGCCGCTTCGCGCCGCAGCCCGGAAGCTGCGAGGAAGCGGCTTTTATCAAAACTTACGCTGTGCCACAAACAAGATTTGAGCGAGTCAATTCTGCCGTCTCTTCAAACGGCAGACCGCTCTCGATATTCCGCACCGTCATACGGCTCGCTGACTGGCAGTCGCGAAACGGGCAGGAATGTGCGCTGGTCTATCTCAAGGCAGTTGAGACAGACACGGACAGCCTCGGCAACACTGCCGAGATCACTCTTGGCTATTCGATAGTCAGCAGGTGATATACTTTCTTATTGCGGGATATACCCGCTTTGCGATGAACGCGAGCAGCAGGCAGAACACGGCATCTTTTGGGAAAGTCGTGAACACGCAGGCGCTCATCATCTTCATGAAGCCCGGATATGTATTGAGATAGAGCCGGGTGATAAAATAGAAATATACAGTACCGATAATATATATTATCACAGTGCCTGCGAGCGCGGCGAAGAAGAGCTTCCAGAATGTGCGATCTTTTAAATGCTCGACGATGAATCCCGTGACGGCGGACGCGACAAGGAAGCCGATTATAAATCCGAAGGACGGCTTTAGCACGCAGCCGATTCCCCCGCCGTAAGTGAACACTGGTACGCCGCAGAGACCGAGGATAATATATGCCGCGACGCTCAGCGACGAGCGCCACGCGCCGAGCAGCATCGCAGAAAGCAGAACAAATTCGAGCTGCAAGGTTATCGATATCATCGGCAGAGGTATTTTTATAAATGTACCGAGGATTATCAGGGCGCACGAAAGCGCGCACACGGCGGCGGTCATCGCCCTGCCTTTTGAAGTCATTTTACTTTTCATTCTCTCACCTTCCGGAATTTGGATCGTATTTGATTATATCACAACAATCATACAATCAATTCAACAAATCGACTTTTCAGCGTGAAAATAGTGTTGTATGTCCATATCGGACATAACACTACGCTTAGAAATACATAAATTATTTTCTTATAGCTGGAGGACAGACTGATGCAAGAGCTGATTAAACGAAACACGCCGGAGATTGCCGACAGGTTTGCGCTCGAAATCGAGGACAGACGCGAGGGCAAGAGCTTCTATGAAATCGAAGCGTGCGGCGACAAAATAGTTCTGCGCGGCGACTGCAAGATAAGCCTTGCAATGGCGTATTACAGATATCTGAAAGACTGCTGCGGGGTCAATCTCGCCCATTGCGGCAACGACAGGATAGGCAATATAACCGAAGCTCCCCTGCCCGCGGGCAAGACAGTCCGCATTATCGAGCAGGACAAGCGCGCCTATATGAACTACTGCACATTTTCATATTCCGCCCGCTGGTGGGACTGGGAACGCTGGGAGCGCGAGATAGACTACATGGCGATGCGCGGAATAAACATGCCGCTGAGCATAGTCGGCTACGAGGCGGTGCTTTTCTACACCCTGCGCGACCTCGGATATACGGACGACGGGGCGTTAAATTTCATCAGCGGTCCCGCATATCTGCCGTGGCAGCTCATGGGCAACCTCGACAGCTATTTCAGCCTGACGGACAAGGCATATGTTGACAAGCGCCTTGAACTCGGCAAAAAGATAATAGACCGTGAGCTCGAGCTCGGCATGACCCCGATTCAGCAGGGCTGCTCGGGTCAGGTGCCATCAACAATCCTTCGCGTGCTCCCGCGCACAAATGCATACAATGTACCCTCTTGGTGCGGGTTCCCCGTAACATATCAGATAGACCCGCTCGACAAGAATTTCAGAAAATTCGGCATGGCTCTGCTCGAAAAGCAGCGCCAGCTCTTCGGCGCACATCACTATTACGCCTGCGACCCGTTCCACGAGAACAAGCCCCCGATAAAGGGCGACAAGTATCTCCAGAACGTCGGAAAGGCTATTTCGGAGATGTACACGGCTTTCGACTCGCAGGCGGTCTGGGTCATGCAGGCATGGTCCCTGCGCGAGCCGATAGTCAAGGCTGTTGACAAGGACAAGCTGCTCATTCTCGACATCGACGGCAGCAAATGCGAAAAGACCGACGGCTTCTGGGGCTACAACTTCATCAGCGGCACGCTCAACAACTTCGGCGACAGAAACACGCTCCACGGCTCGATAGACGCGCTCGCCGAAAACAAATTCATGGAAGAGCGCGAAAAATATCCGAATATCGTCGGCACGGGTCTTTTCATGGAGGGTATTTTCCAGAACCCGCTGTATTTTGATCTCGCTTCGGATATGCTCACGCGAAGCGACAAGCCCGAGCTTGACTCGTGGCTCAAGGACTACGCCCGCCGCCGCTACGGCAGCGACGAAGAGTGCCTTTTCGAAGCAGTCAAAGATATGCACGAGACCTGTTACAGCAAGGCTTGCACGGGACGCGAGACTGCGTCGATAATCTGCGCCCGCCCAGCATATGAACAGCGCCACACCGCGCCGAACGATGTGTTTGAGCTGAGATACGACAACGAGAAGCTGCTCGACGCACTCGAAAATCTTCTCAAAGCCGAGCACTCCTACACGGACGGATACAGATTCGACGTCTGCGATTTAACGCGCCAGGTGCTCAGCAACTACGCAAAGGATCTCTACAAGCGCAGCATAAGCGC
This sequence comes from Oscillospiraceae bacterium, assembly GCA_050873305.1. Lineage (GTDB taxonomy): Bacteria > Bacillota > Clostridia > Oscillospirales > Acutalibacteraceae > CAG-177. Next base: position 16,642 of record JBNMIN010000014.1, on the reverse strand, counting down.
ATTTGACAGCAAAAATATAACTCTTTTCGAAAAGAGCGTCAACACATTCGTGCGCCTGCTCGAGGATGTTGACAGGCTGCTCATGACACGCCCCGAACTGACGCTCGGCGAGCATGTCAGACAGGCAAACGCCTATGCCTGCTCCGACAAAGACAGGCAGAATTTCGAGCTCAACGAGCTTTATATGCTGACCCTCTGGGGTCCCGCGCGCTCCTCGCAGCTCTATGACTACGCGTGGAAAGAATGGGGCGGCATGATAAAGACTTTCTATCTGCCGCGCTGGTATTCGTTCTTCGAGCAGATGGCGGTCAACTTCAAGAAGCGCAAATGCACATTCACAACCACCAAGCGCCGCTATAACGACCGCGAGGACTTTGACGGAACTTCATTCTACAAGAGCGTTGAAAAATTCGAGAACAAGTGGCTCTCGACCTACAAGCCCGAGCAGCCCTCGGAGGAGGACACGCTCGAAGTCGCGCGCGAGCTGTTTGACTTCTATGCGCCGATGATAAGAGGTGTTCAGGCATGAGCGTTGAGCCGCAAAGAAAAGGCGGAGACAAGCTTGACCTATATGAGCGCCAGATAAATATGCTCGACACCCTGCTCCGCCACGGAGCAATATCCGAAGCGCAATATAAAAAGAGCGCGGGTGATTTAGAGAAACTGATGTTCCCGCAGGGAGTACCGAAAAGATAAAAAATCAGCCTTCGATTCGCAAAAGAACCGAAGGCTGATATATTTTTTTTGATTATTTGCTGTTTTTGCCGTTCGAGCCGGAGTGACTGCCGTAACCGTATCCGTAACCGTAATGCTTGCCGTAACCATAACCGTAGCCACCGTATCTGCGGCGCGAGATTGAATAGTTGCCGTAGCCGCCCTTGCTGCGGTCGGTCGAGATGTTGTAAACACATCCGGCAAGATCCGTTCCGCCCTGAGTGAGGTCGCTGACAGCCTCGAGTATCGCGGGAACGGGAAGCATATCTTCGCGGATAACAAATATTGACGAATCGGTATATTTGGCGCATATCGCCGCATCCGCAACGATTCCGACTGGAGGCGTATCGATGATAATATAATCAAACTTATCTTTCGCCGCCGCAATGAATTCGCCGGTTTTGGCGTTTGAAAGCACCTCGGTCGGGTCTGTTATGCTCTCGTCGCCTGCAAGGACGAATATCTTATATTTTTCAATATATTTTATCGCGTCGCTCGAATTTTTGGTACCGTTGACAACATCGGCTATGCCGCTGCCCGAAAGGTTGCTTATACCGAGATTTTTGAGCACTGACGGCTTTCTGAGATCGGCATCGACAAGAAGAACGGAATATCCGTTCTGTGCGAGCGCAAGCGAAAGGTTGACGGCAACGGTCGTCTTGCCCTCATTGGCTCCTGCACTTGAAACAACGAAGCTCTTGTAGCCGCGTCTGCCGTTGAGCAATTCAAGTTTAGTTCGCATTGCTTTATATGTCTCAACGAACGCGAAGCCGCAGGCCTTGTCGGTTATCAGCAGCTCTCGGTCGCCGTGGGCGGATTTCTTATAGAAACGCTCGCCGCTGGGCACCTGCGACACCTCGCCGATAACATTGAGCTGGAGCTTGTTCTGAATATCCTCCTGGCTCCTGACGGTGTTGCGTGCGGAATCTCTGATTATTATAATGAGTGCACATATAACGGCACCCGCGAGAGCGCCGATAACGGCGTTGCGCACTGTTCCGACGGACTTGTCCGGCTTTGTCGGCAGCTCCGGCTCATCGCAGAGATGGATGCTGCCGCCCGAATAGACCTGAACGACATCTTTATATGTATCCTTAACAGCCTGCGCGAGCTCATAAGCCTCCTCGGGCGAGGAAGCGGTGACGGTCATATCGATAATGCTGCTGTCCGTCTTGCGGGACGCGGCTATCATCTTGGAAACCTGATCCGCAGTTTTTGGATACGACTTGCACTCGGCGGCTATCGCGTTGCACATGGTGCGTCCGGTCATAAGATGGACAAAAGTATTCGCCATATAGGCCGATGCCGACATATCGTTATAGGAGACGGAATTATCCCCCGATGACGAGAGGTCTTTTTCGGACTTGTTATTGACGATAAACGTCATGCTCGAAGTATAAGTCGGCTCCTCGACAGCCTTGGTTACCACTGCGCATGACGCGCCGACCACCAACGCGACAAGTATCAGAAGCCAGAGCCTTTTTATAAGAAGGCCGAACATATACATGATGTTCACTTCGACTCCATCGCTGTCGGTGTCTTTTCTAACTATCTTACTCAATCACATATCCCCCACTTCGTCAACGCTCATCAAAGAGTATCGACAATCTTTCTTCCTATTGAATCATAGAATATCTCGTGCTTTTCGACCTCGGAGAGCTTATAGCAATTCCTGCCGTCAAAGACCAGAGGCCTTTTCATATACTTTTTGTAGTTATCCAGCGGATATTCTACGATTTTTTCCCACTCAGTCATTATGAAGCAAACATCCGCATCTGTCAAGGCTTCATTTATATCAGAAGCAAAGTTTATTGCACAATCCGGATAGCGCTTTCTGAAATTTTCGGCGCCCAACGGATCCCACGCGATCACATCCGCGCCCTCGTTGAGGAGTATATCTATATTCTGCTTTGCGGGCGCTTCGCGCAGATCATCGGTGCCCGGCTTGAAAGTGAGCCCTATTATCGCCACGCGCACGCCCCTGAAATTCGGGAAGAATCTGCGCGCCTTGTCGATAAGCTTTATACGCTGTTCGCGGTTGACATCTATAGTCGCCTTTACGGTCTTGAGCTTCACCCCGGCGTGGTCGCTCTGGAAATTGAGCGCCTTTGTGTCCTTCGGGAAGCAGCTGCCGCCGTAGCCTATTCCGGCTTTTAAGAAGTTCGAGCCGATGCGCCTGTCCATTCCCATTCCGCGGGCAACCTCTTCGATATCCGCGCCGACTATCTCGCAGAAGTTCGCTATCTCATTTATATAAGATATCTTGAGCGCGAGGAAGTCGTTGGAGGCGTACTTTATCATCTCGGAGCTCCGCACGCTGACATGAACTATCGGGAGCTCGAGAGGCGCGTACATTTCTTCAACTGTTTTGTAAGCCTGTTCATCATCCGCGCCGATAACTATTCTGTCGGCGTTGAAAGTGTCCCTGACCGCCGTGCCCTGTGAGAGGAACTCGGGGTTTGAGACAACGAAGAAGCGAAGTTCTGGGCGGCGCTCGCCTATTCTGCGGCGCACGCTCTCGCAGGTTCCAATCGGAACTGTAGACTTGACAACCACGACCGCTCCGTCACTGCAGTTGTCGGCGATGCAGTCCGCAACGGCAAAAACTGCACTTAAATCTGCGGAGCCGTCCTCCTTTTCGGGCGTACCGACGCCGATAATGATTACCTGTGCCTCGGAATACTTCGTCACATCGTCCGTGAACTCAAGGCGTTCGCGGTTTTTGAGCATGAGCTCTTCAAGACCGTATTCATAGATGGGAGAGACGCCCTCGTTGAGCATTTTCAGTTTGCCTTTGTCAACATCGAGACAGATTACATCATGCCCGACATCGGCAAGCGTGACCGCGGTAACAAGACCAACATAGCCTACTCCCGCAACGGCAATTTTCATAACATACGCACCTTCATTCAAGATTCATATATGTTTTCTTTTTTTCGTCCTTTAGCTTCATCGCGCAGAAACAGAGAGTCAGCATTATCTGGACATTATAATCGTAATATGATATCAGCGTTGTTTCACCCACTGCAGTTGCCGCAAGCAGCAGGAACATTGTGACGCAGAGCCTCTCTCCCCTATACGCTCTGCGGCCCAAGCCGATAAGAAGGTATATATAGTACCAATAATATGTTATCAATCCGACTACGCCGAGCCCGGACGCCAGCTCGAGATAGTTGTTATGTGCATAGACGGTGATGCCATAGGCTTGATTTATCTGATAGGCATTATTTGCAAGACCTATGCCGATTATCGGATGAGAGTAGAATATCTGCGAGGATATTTCGGCGAAGCCTTTTCGCAGAGCGAGACTTCCGTCGGCAGTCGCATCGTTGTTCACAACATAGTTAAGCATCTTTTCGAGCCTGAATCCCGCCGCATTATAGAGCGCCGGAACCTTCAAAAACGCTATTCCTATGCCGACGACCGCAGCAATTATCAGAACAAGTCTGAGAAGATAAAAGCGCTTGTTGACATAAAATATCAGCATTGCAAACAGAAGAAACGCCACAATAAAAAGAGCTTTTCTCGACGACGAGAGAACTATATAGAGCAGTTCAAATGCCGTGCACAGATAATAGGCGCGTTTCTTATAATAATACGCCTTGCAAAACGATATTGCCGCGGCGACAACGCAGATATAGGCTATAGTATTGATATTGTTTCCGGTTACATTTTCATTTCCGATACGGCCGAGAAATCCGGAAAACCACGCGGACGGCTGAGTACGAACAAAAACGGAAGCTATCATTATCATGACCGCCGCAGTAAACAGGGCGGTAAAGCGATCAAAATCCTCGCGAGTTTTTATATAAAGCGTGATGCAGTAGCATACCAGCAAAACCTGCACCATTCTTGAAATATATCTCAAGGACAGATTCGGGTCATAGAGCGCCCATACAGATGAAAGCGCACACAAAACTATGAATATTCCGTACCATATCGTCGGAAGCTTGACGGATACAGTCGGTCTGCCGAGGACATTTACAAGAAAAGTGAGACCTATTACCGCAAAAAAAGTGAAATAATAGGCATAGTTCTGACCCTCGGTCTGCTCGTTGAACGCAAACAGAACTGTGAGCATTGCGACGATAGAGATATCAAGCAATATCTCCAACACGGACCGTTTTGAGTCTATTTTCAGTTTTCCGTTCCTGAACTCTATCATAATTGTCCCCGATCGGCAGATCTATAAAACGAGTATAACATACCTGACAGCTATTCTTTACTCCCGTCAAGCATAATGAGGTGCTTTTTCTTCAAATATTAAGCATTTCTAAAGTCAATCAGACCGTGACATCGCAGAGCTCCGCGCCGACAAAGGCGGCAAGCTCCTTCGGGTCGAGGCACAGTTGGAGTCCGCGCTGACCCGCGCTGACATATATTTTTTCAAAATCAGATGCGGTGGAGTCGATAAATGTCGGATACTGCTTCTTCATGCCTATCGGCGAGCAGCCGCCGCGCATATAGCCCGTAAGCGAGATGAGCTCCTTGACATGTATCATCTCGAGGCTCTTGACCCCGGCGCATTTAGCGCATTTTTTGAGATCGAGCTCCGCACCGACCGGGATGCAGAACACGAAAAGTCCGTTCTTCCCGCCGCGGGTGACAAGAGTTTTGAACACCTGATTCGGATCGAGCGAGAGCGCTGCTGCCGCATGGACGCCACTGAGGTCGCTCTCGTCGTAATCATATTGGAGAACATCGTATTTTATCTTCGCTCTGTCGAGCATTCTCATTGCATTTGTCTTTGTCATAATTTTCACACTCCTGCCATGATATGCATAGTCCGCAGCTGCGTCGAGGATATTTTATCGTTGACCGAATATGCGTGCTTCTCAAGATCGCCGCATATCGCGTCTGTAAGATTTTGATTTTGCAGCTCGGTTATTATCATCGAGGCAATGTCCTCGACTATATCCGCCTTTGCCGAGGCTGTCACGGGTTCATTGTCCGAAGATATGAGAAATTCAAACGTATCTGCAAGCTCCGATAGCTTTTCAAGCTCGCGCATTGCCCTGAACGCCCATTTATAAAACGGGCGGTATTTTCTGTTGAGCAGGAACACCGCAGACATGGCATGATCTGCAAATTCTATCATCGCGAGCTGGGCGCCGCCGGTCTCGCCATGGGAAATGCAGCGCTTGAAATTATACTGTCCCGCCTGCGCCGCCATTATAAGATGACCCGCGAGCTTTTTGAGCCTGACATCCTGCGGCATATCGAGAAACGACTGACGGATGCGCGAAAATTCGCCGAGATCGTCGCGGAAGACTTCCCCGTTCGTTGCCGCCGCAAGGCAGCTGTCGGGTGTGGTCATCCACTGATTTACAGAATCAAAGCCCGTGCGCGAGCCTGTTTTCGCAAGATAGAAGTCCCCTGTTTTTATAACTCCGTGGCGGCTGCCGCCGACGGGGCTTATTTTCAGCCTGTCAACGCCCTCAAAGCTCTTCGGGAGCTTTGCATAGGCGCGTTCGAGCTGAAATTCAGTGCGGCTGTCGATATCATCGGACACGAAGATACAGAATCCCGGCTCAAAATCATGGTCGCGCGATATATCGTCGTCATAGCCGAAGCACTCCGAGCCGTCGCCGACAAGACCTACCGCGAGCTTATCTTCAAGCTCCGGGAACTTTTCATGGAGCATCGGCGCACCGTATGTTTCATAGAATTTTCTTGAAAGCTCAAGCCCTTTCATATATCTCGTCCGACCTCCTTTTTATCTCCTTGGCGGTCATGAACCAGCCGTAATATTCAAAAGTCGGGGCGCATTTTTCGCAGACGAAGGCGTAGTTGCCATCGAGCGCATTTGATTCATCGAGCAGAAGATCTTCTGCCTTTTGCAGACAGTCGGTGATGAACCCCAACGCGTTTTCGAGCCCCTGCTGCGCCTCTGCGGCGTTGGCGAGGTTCAGATATGTTATCGCCGTCTCGGGCTTTCCGCCGGGCAGTGCGCTCATAATTTTTATCGCTTTTTGATAGAGCTCACGCGCCTGATCGTATTCTTTTAGCGACACGCAGGCGAGCGCCATATTGTTATATAGTCCGCCGAGACGCGCGTCCCCGGGCGGAAGAAAATCTTCGTAGATGCTCTTCGCTTCGCCGTAGCGTTCGAGGGCCTCGCGCGGGCGGTCAAAAGCTTCGCAGACCGTTGCGGCATTGAGGCAGACGGTCGCAGCGGTTATCGATCCGCCGAGGGACAGCGTTTTCACAAGCTCGTCCGCCTTTTCTGCGCTCTCGAAAGCTTTATCTTTCAAGCCCATTTTGCGGTATAGACCCATAAGCTCGTTGAGCACCGCAAGCTCGCCGCGCTTGTCGCCGCCCATGCGGGCTTCGGAGAGCCAATATTCAAGGTGCCTGCGCGCCGCGGGCATATCGTTATGGGAAAGCAGAGTATCAAGCCTGTCCACAACGCGGTCAACGGGGATAAACGAAACATTCGCGTTTTCGTCCGGATAATAGAAATCGGTACAGCTCGGGCATCTCGGCTCTTTGTAATCTTCGGGGTCAAGGCTCATATCAAAGCTCCTTTCGGCATCACTGATGCGTTTTGAAATAGTCGTCCGAAACATCGCGCAGGAAGCGATACATCGGTGCGAATTTTTTGTATATCCCCTCGAGGCGGGTTATTATCCCGTCGTTCTCTATATCAGAGAGTTCATCTGACGCGAATACAAAATAGAGATACTTTGCGTTATAGAAATTTTCAAGTCCTGCGGGACAGTCGGGTTTCGGGCGCTTATAGCACTCGGCATCAAGCATGGCTCCAGTTGAAAGAGCCGATTTCACAGCCTTTTTGAAGCCCTCAGGGTCGTTTCGCAGATGCTCTCTGAAAACCTCCATATAGTCCGCCGAGACATCGTATGTTCCGACGCCGCACGACCACGCGCGCGGAGTGACCTCGAACCACATACACGGATACATATGCCACTCTTTTTTCGGGCGCATGAACATTATCCACATATTCTCGCGGTAGAGGTGCTTGTCATGGGTATAGCGCGTATCGCGGCGCACCCTCGACACCATCTTCGTCGGTATAGTATTCATGAACGGGTCGATGTCGAGCATCATGTCGCTGAGCGACGCCGCTATCTGGCGCATCGGCACGGTCATGTTTGCCTTTATCTTCTCTTTATTCTCCTCATAGAACGCCTTTGAATCATTGAAGCGGTTGAGCTGCATGAGAAAAAGCGTATCCTGAGTTATTCCCTTGAAATCGCTCATCAGATAAGTCCCCTGTCGTGCATTGCCTGCGCTGCGAGCATGACGCCCGCCTTGGCGCTGTGGAAATTGAAGCCGCCCTGCATCCATGCGGCATAAGGCTCTCTGAGCGGAGCATCCGCAGAGAGCTCTATTGACGAGCCCATGGTGAACGCGCCCGCCGCCATAATAACCTGGCTGTCATAGCCGGGCATATCCCACGGCTCGGGCACGACGAATGAATCGACCGGCGCGCCCGCCTGCATTCCCTGGCAGAATGCGATAAGCGCTTCGGGCGTTCTGAGCTGGACGGTCTGAATGATATCGAATCGCTCTTCATCGCTTGTCGGAGTGACATCGAAGCCGAACTCCTCGAACAGCGCGGCGGCAAAAACTGCGGTCTTGAGCGCCTCGCCAACGATATGGGGCGAATTGAATATACCCATGAACAGCTCTCTGTTCTGTCCGAGCGACGCGCCGACCTCTCTGCCGAGACCGGGAACGGTGGCTCTGTAGGCGCATTTCTCGACAAGATCCGCCTTGCCCGCTATGTAGCCGCCGTTTTTGGCTATTCCGCCGCCGGCGTTCTTTATAAGCGAGCCCGCCATTATATCCGCGCCGACCTGCACGGGCTCGACGCGCTGGACGAACTCGCCGTAGCAGTTATCGACAAAGACTATCGAATCGGACACGCTCTTGACCGCCTTTGCTACTTCGGCTATTTTCTCGACCGAGAGGCTCGGGCGCAGAGTATAGCCGCGCGAACGCTGAATATAGACGAGCTTCGGCTGTTTTGCCTTCACCGCTTCGGTTATCGCGGGGATATCCGGCTCGCCGTCGGAATTTAAATCGACCTGTTCATATTTCACGCCAAAGTCTTTGAGCGAACCCATACCCTCGCCGGTGATGCCGATGACGGGGTGTATAGTGTCATAGGGCTGACCGGTGACGCTGAGCATCGTGTCGCCGGGGCGGAGAAGTCCGAAGAGCGCAACACCGAGCGTATGCGTGCCGCAGGCAAAGCTGTGGCGCACAAGAGCCGCCTCAGCGCCGAACGCGCTCGCGAAAACTTTATCGAGCGTCTCGCGTCCGCGGTCGCCGTAGCCGTAACCCGTGGTCTCGGTGAAATGGCTCTCGCTGACCCTGTTTTCGATAAAAGCGGCGAGCACCTTCTGCTGATTATATTCCGTGTTTTTCTCGATTCGCGCGAAGCTGTGTTCGGCGCGCTCAAGAGCTCTTTCGGAAGCACTGAGTATTTTCTCGTCAAATTTGAAAAATGTCTGTTCCATGTTATATTTCCTGTTCTGTATCATATTCGGCCCATCTGCCGACGGGCGCAAAGCCCGATTTTTTATAAAACTCAACTATGCTGCCGTCCTTGCAGAAGAGTTCGACCCGCCTGCCCTCGGACGAATATCTTTCGGCAAGCGTCAGCACCGCTTCGCCGCCGAGTCCCCTGCCGCGCATATCTTCACGCGCGGCAACGCAGCCGAGAAAGACTGCCGAATCGGCGACAAACAGCGCGCAGGCGCACGCCGCGAGTATTTCGCCGATGTATATCACGCTCCACTGAGCGGTATCTCTATTCATGCGCCTCGACACATCCGCAATCCACTCGTCACGCCCGCCGAGGCGGTCGAAGCCCGAAGAAACGAGCAGCAAATATACATCGCGCAGGTCGGGATATCTCGGCATCTGAGCTTCGCCGCGCAGAGGTTTCAAAAGATGCTCGAATCTGACTATATTGCCGCTTCTTGTCGGCGAAAGTCCGAGCTTTCCGCAAACGCTTTCTTCGCAGGAGAGCGTTGAAAAGCCTATGATTTTGAGAAACTGCCAAAGCTCTTCAAAATCCGCGTTTGATTCTGCGCTCAGCACTACGCTGTCATAGGCGCGGCAGACTGCGGCGGTTATAATATTCTCGTCATTCCGCTGAACCCAAAAACGAACGGCGGCGGAATCGGCGGAATAAGTTTTCAGATATCCGACGATTTTCGTACCGAAAGCGTCGCGGCGGCAAAAATCGAGAATCTCTTTTTCTTCAGCCAGTTTAAGCATTGGCGAGTTCCCCGAGCATCACTTTTGCAAGGCGAAGGACATCGTCTCCGTCGCTCATTTTTATCACGCACGAAGGCGAGTGGAGATATCTGCACGGGAGCGAAACCGCAAGAGTTTTGACTCCGCCCGCGCTGACATGGATAGCTTTCGCGTCGTTTCCGCCGGCGACCATTGTCTTCGTCTGTATCTTTATGCCGTTTTCTTCTGCCTTTTTGAACGCAAGCTCATAGAGGTCGTGGTCATAAATAGTGCCCCTGTCCATAAAGCCGACGACTGCGCCCTCGCCGAGAGCGCAAACGCGCTTTTCGCCGTCAACGCCGGGAATATCCGCGGCGGTCGTTGTTTCGAGCACGATGGCGTAATCGGGTCTGATGCTGAACGCCGAGGCTTTTGCGCCGCGCGTGCCAATCTCCTCCTGAACGCTGAACGAGAAGTCCGCGTCATAATCGAGCTCGCTCTTTATCATTTCAATCATCACGGCGCAGCCCATTCTGTCATCGAGCGCTCTGCCCTGAACGAAGCCGTCGCCGAACTTTCTTATTCCCGAGTCGAACACCACGGTATCGCCCAAAGAGACATATTCGCGCGCCTCGTCCGCCGACTCCGCGCCGATATCGATATACATCTCGTCAGCTTTGGGCATATCGAGCTCCTCTTCTCTGGAGAGCATATGAATCGGCTTGAGACCGACAACGCCGCTTATCTCTTTATCGCCGACCTTCACGCTCCTGCCGAGGTAAACACGGGGATCGACGCCGCCGACGGCAGAGAATTTGAGCATTCCCTCATCGGTGATATATGTGACGATCATGCCGACCTCGTCCATATGGGCATCGAACATGACTTTATTTTTCGCGGGGTTCTTTCCCTTTTTGTGAACGATAAGATTGCCGAGCGGATCGACGCGCCAGTCGGCGAAGCCGTCTATCTCGGAGATTATAAACTCGCGCACCTTATCTTCCCTGCCGGACACGCCGCCTATCGAGCAGAGTTTTTCGAGCAGTTCGTACATCATGCGCGCCCCCTTTCGATTATATATGCCGCCATAAGTCTGGCGACTGCCTCAATATCATTGAGATCGACTATTTCAGCCGCAGTGTGCATATTCCTCTGCGGAATAGAGATGAGTCCCATCTTAACTCCGCTTCCCGCGACCTGAATATCGTCTGCATTGGTGCCGGTGCTGCCGCTCATGACCTCGCACTGGCGAGCGATGCCGTTTTCGTCGGCAATGCGCTCAAGGGTGCGGGACATCGAATAATCGAGCGAGGGCGAGAAGCCTATCATCGCGCCGCCGCCGAGCTTGCCGCACTTCTCCTTTTTGAGTCCCGGAGCCATGGCGAAGCTGACATCAACGGCGATAGCCTCGTCGGGCGCCGCCGCAAAGCCGCCCGCCGCCGCGCCGCTGCCGCCCGTCTCCTCCTGAGACGAGAACAGCACGCTGATGCGGCATTCGTGATTTTTGTCTTTGAGCAGCTCAAGGCAGCGAAGTATCGCCGCAACGCCCGCTCTGTCATCGAGCGCAGTGCAGCTGACTCTGCCGCCGAGCAGCTCTTTCGGGGTGCTGTTGACAGTGATGCGCATACCGGGGCGCACGATTTTTTTGACCTCATCGGCGGTCATGCCGACATCTATTGAAAGGTCTTCAATCTTTTTCGCTTTTTTGTCATCATCGCCCGAGGCGAGATGCGGCGGAGTCGAAGTTATCACTCCGAAAAGAGGCTCATCGCCCCACACAGTCACCTGCTCCGCAGCGAGGACCCGCGCATCTATTCCGCCGACGCGCGCAAATTTTATAAATCCGCTGTCGTCGATAGCAGTAACGGTCATTCCTATTCTGTCTATATGAGCGTCGAGCAGGATATGCACCCCGTCGCCGCCAGTATCTCCGCACACACTGCCGAGCGCATCAATATGCGCGGGCATATACTCTTCGAGCATGGATTTTGCAAGCAAAGCCGCCTCGTTTTCATTGCCGGAGGTTCCGTTTGCGCCCGCGAGCGCCAAAACAACGGATTTCAAATCTTTATTTCCGAACAAGTTCCATCTTCCTTTCTAAAAAAATAAGTTGAAAAACACAAAAATATGGAGTATTATAATAATTGACATTAAAGTCAAGTAATCGATTGGAGAGGTAGCAATGAGTCAGTCGCATCACCATCATCACCATCACAGAAAAAAGACGAAGAAAAAGGTTATTATAACAATAGCCGTTATTCTTCTCGTCATAGCGATTCCGCTGACTGCGGGATTGATTACTGTTAACCACTATCTGAGCAAGATGAACTACGAGGAAGAGACGAAGGACATCAATCCCGAGTTCACCGAGAATCTCTCAGACCCGAACGCGGACAAGGATATATCCGAAAATATAGACGACCCGCGCATGTGGTATAATGACAACATAATCAACATTCTGCTCATCGGACGCGATCTCGGTCACGGTTCTAAATATTATTCCCGCGCCGACTCGATCATAGTCGTTTCGATAAACAAGCTCAACAGCGACATAAAGCTCGTCTCACTTTCGCGAGCGACCTATGTCTCCATCCCCGGCCATGGCAACGCCCGACTCAACGCGGCGCATGCATACGGCGGATCGAAGCTGCTTATAGACACGATAGAGCAGAACTACAAGATAAGAATCGACCACTATGTGAGCATCGACTTCGACGGATTCATCAAAGCCATTGACGCGCTCGGCGGAGTTGACATAGCGCTGACCGAGAGCGAAGTGAAGGCTCTCTCGCCGATACTCAAGCAGAACGGCACAGCTGTAAAGGGTGCCGGAACTTATCATCTCAACGGCAACGAGGCTCTCGAATATGCCCGCCTGCGCGACATCGACAGCGACAGAGCGAGAACCGAACGTCAGAGAACAATTCTCATGTCCATCTTCTCGAAATTCAAGAAGATGTACTCGACCGAAAACTATTCGACCCTGCTCAGCAAGAGCACAAAGTTCCTCGATCAGGTTCTGCCGCTCGTGAGCACCGATTTCACAAAGAGCGAGATAATCAGTCAGGCAACGACCTACGCCGGATATCTCAAGTGGCCCGTGACCGAAGCTATTATACCGAGAGACAAGACTCCGCTGACGAAGATAAACGGCGTTGAGGTGCTGATAGTCAACTGGGCGAAGGTCAAGAATGACATTCACGAAGTCCTCTATCCCGGCATTGAGCCCCAGGAGCAATCCTGAGGCTCATAGATAGGATAATTTACAGCTCTACGCCGCCGACAGGGCGAACAGAGAGAATATAGCACGAACCCGAACCGAATACTTTTTCCATCAGGTCTTTGTACTCATCAAGCTTATTGAGCGGTACAAAGGCCTGAATTGTTCCTGCGAAACCGCCGCCGTGGACTCTCCATGCGCCGCAGCCGTCAAGCAGCTTTTCGCTCAGCGAAAGTGCGAGCGACACGGGCTGCTCGGACACTTTCTTGCAGGAATAGACATTCTGGTTGTACATATAAGAAGAGCGTCCGCTCTCGATAATATATTTCTTGAAAGTCTCGAAGTCGCCGGCCTTGAGCGCGGCTGCCTGCTTCTCGACGCGCGCGTTGTCGCCGTAGAAATGCATGGCGCGAAGCACGGCTCTGTCGCCGCAGGAAGAGCGGATATCGGCTATGTTCTTCATGAACTCGTCCTCGTCGACCTCGCGCAGGACGCTCTTGCCGAGATATTCGGCGACGCTCTCCATCTCTTTGCGCACGGCGGCATACTCATCCGTAAGATCCGAGTGGCTTCCGCCGGTATCCACGATGCAAAGGGCATATCCGCAGGAGGCGAAGTCAAAATCGAGCTTCTCGATAACGGGCTTTGCGGGGTCGGCGAAGTCGATCTCAACGAATGAACCGACCGAGCTTGTCATCTGGTCGAGCAGACCGCAGGGCTTGCCGAAGAACTTGTTCTCCGCCGCCTGAGCTATCTGCGCGATCTCAACATCGCTCACCTTGCCGTCATTAAACAGATGGTTGAGGATAGTTCCGAGCAGGACTTCAAACGCCGCAGAGGACGAAAGTCCCGAGCCGGAAAGCACATCGGACGCGGTTGCCGCATCGAATGCGCCGATATTATATCCACGCGACTTGAACTCGGCGCACACGCCGCGGACAAGTGCCTTTGACTTGCCGAACTCGGCTTCGTGCGGCTCAAGGTCGCTGATATCGACCGTATCCATGGCGTAGCCTTCGCTCTTGACATTGACTACGGTGCCCTCGCTCTTCGCGGCGACGGCTATGGCGTCAAGATTGACGCTCGCGGCGAGCACGCGGCCGTGGTTATGGTCGGTGTGGTTGCCGCCGATTTCGGTTCTGCCGGGTGCGCTGAAGAGACCCGCTTCGCGGTTCGAACCGTAAAACTCCTCGAACTCGCCGATAACGCGGCAATAGCGCTTTTTCTGAGCATCTACGGTGCCGGACGGATAGAGCTTTGAAAGCTCGGCGTCATATGCGCCGTCGGTCATTCTTTTTTTCAGGACATCTGTGGTATACATAAATCTACCTCGTTTCCGTGATTAATTATCTTTATTTTTCTTTGAGCTTGAAACGCTCTTTTCAACTAAAAGCCATATGAGGTTGACGCACAGGAGCGAGGCGCCGCTTATGGTCAGGACTATCATCAGGGGCACAAGGAACGCAGACGAGAGCGGATCGAAAACATTTGTACCCATGAAAGTATAGGACAGCAGCTTCGGCGCAAAGCCCGCCGCCGAGAGCAGGATAAACTGCCAATAAGGGAACTTGAGCGAGCCGTAAATCCGGCTGACGCTGCCGAGCGGGAATCCGGGGATAAGGCGCAGGGCAAAGAGCAGAGCTTTGTTGACCTTGCCGGAACTCTCGATTATCTTTCTGGCGCGTTCGTTCTTGCTGATTATCTTCCATGCGTTCCCGCTGCCGAACTTCATACCCTCGAAATATTTGATGCTCATCATAATGATAATTCCGAGGAAGTTCACTATCAACGCCCAATACGACGGCAGAACCGCACCGGTAAGGACGCAGATTGCCGAGACCGCGAGGAACGGGATAAATGTGCGCACAAGGAAGACTATCAGCATGGCGAGCACAAACTTCCAGCTGATGCCGAGCGACTGTATGAACTGCTCTATTTCAAGCAGCTTTTCCTGATAGACCTTATACCAGAGCCACAGCTGGTCATACCTCAGCAGATAGACGACCACTGAGACGGCTGCGGCGGATATAAGCAATGCGAAGCCCGCGGCGTTCATTATGCCGCTTCGTGTCCAATGCTTTTTCAAGCCTTCACCTCAACAAAAGTTTACATATAATTGTATAACATATTTCAGATCTTTTCAACTCAAACCGCACAAATTTTGGCGCAAATATCTTTTAAGCGAACGCACAATATGATATAATAGTATCATGATCCGTAATATGCACACAGACATATCACTCAACAGGTCAAGAGGAGGAATTTTCATGGGCAAGAAAGCTGTCGTTCTCAGCGGAGGCGGAGCAAAGGGCGGCTATCAGATAGGGGTCTGGAAGGTGCTCAGGCAGATGGGATTCACGCCCGATATCGTCGTCGGCACATCCGTCGGCGCACTCAACGGCGCGCTCATGGCGCTCGACAATTTCGACGCGGCGCTCGACATCTGGGAAAACATGAGCATGGACAGCGTGTTTCAGAATTTCGTCAACATGTCCGACGAAGAAAACCCCGACCGTGAATCATACATAAAAGAACTCGCAAAAGAGGCTATTTTCAAGGGCGGCGCGGACTACACCCCGCTGCAGGAGCGCGTCAAATCGCTCATGGACGAAGAAAAGCTGCGCACCTCGCCGATACGCTTCGGACTGGTCACGACGATGTTCCCG
This sequence comes from Oscillospiraceae bacterium, assembly GCA_050873305.1. GTDB lineage: Bacteria > Bacillota > Clostridia > Oscillospirales > Acutalibacteraceae > CAG-177. The sequence goes on along the minus strand of JBNMIN010000014.1, from coordinate 832 downwards.
AAGATAAAGCCCGTCGAGGTTTTCATCGAGGATATCCCTGAGGGCAAGGCCGCGGACTATGTGCTCGCGAGCGCGGCGGCGTTCCCGTTCATGAAGTCATACAAAATCGGCGAATCCGCTTTCGTCGACGGCGGATATTCGGACAACATGCCGGTTAAAATGGCTATCGAAGCGGGTGCTGATGACATTGTGGTGGTCAACATCGGCAAGAACCCCGGCGCAAAGTTTGGCGAAGCGGACAATGTCTCGTTCAAATATATCAGCAGCAAGAAGCCGCTCAACGATGTCTTCGGCGGTATGCTGATGTTCGACGGCGACATGTCGCGCGGGAACATCCGCCAGGGCGAGCTCGACGCATACAAGGCATATGATCTGCTCGACGGATATTACTATGCGTTCAAGAAATACGAAAAATACAAGATCGCGCCGTTTGAGCCCTACTGCGCGAAGAAATTCGACGCGATATTCTCGGGTCTCCCGAGCGCGGGCAGAATAGAGAGAGGCGGGCGCGAAAGCGTATTAAATTTCCTGCGCGGATACGACGACAGACCGTTTGAGTTTAACTCCAATGTACTCTACTGCGCCGAGACCGCCGGCGATATTTTCGGCATCAGCACACGCGAGGAATACACCGTCGCGAGCTTCGACAAGCTCATAAACGAGAACGCGACAGCGCTCATCACCGAGGAATACGGCACAAAAATCGATGAGCTGACCGAGAAGCTCGACAAGGGCCTGAGCCTCGATCTGCTCAAGATGGTGGCGAATAACTTTGACAAAAAGTTCCTGCTCGCCTACACGCTGAAGATTCTGCTCGGCGACAGGATAGAAT
>JBNMIN010000013.1:0-30681 GCA_050873305.1 Oscillospiraceae bacterium | reverse complement strand
GTCATGCGCGAGAAAAAATTCGCGGCGCTCTTCCCAGCAAAATTTTTCTATCCGGAGCTGACGGGCGAAGCGGCGGAAGAAAAAATCGTCGTTCAGGGCATTGCGGACTGCGTGTTCGTCGAGGACGGAGAGCTCGTCATTGTCGATTATAAAACCGACACGGGCGTCGATGCCGAGGCTCTTCTCGACCGATATTCTGCTCAGCTCGGGATATACCGCGAGGCACTCTCGCAGGCGCTCGGAATGCCCGTCAAAGAGACGCTTTTGTACTCATTTTTCATGAATTCGACCGTTAAAGTCGGAACAGTTTAAAAAATATGAAAAAAGGGCTTGCATTTTTGCCCCGTGTATGATAAAATTTCGTTTGCTAAGCTTAAAGACAAAGTTATATGCAGATAATCCGAAAGAGGTGACAATAATGAAGGAAGGAATCCATCCTAAGTACGAGCCCACTGAGGTCCGCTGCGCTTGCGGCGAGGTCATCAAGACTTCTTCCACCAAGCAGGATCTTCGTGTCGATATTTGCTCAAAGTGCCATCCGTTCTTCACCGGCAAGCAGAAGCTCGTCGATACCGGCGGACGCGTTGACCGCTTCAAGAAGCGTTTCAACATGACAGAGGACAAGAAATAATCATCCTATGAGAGATAATGAGCTGCCTTTTCGGCGGCTCATTTTTCTACGCCTAAAATGCGTCATGTGTTGCGCTATCCAAGCATTGTTAACAATATATTTCTCAAAAAGACTTGTAATAATTGCTCGGCGGCGTTATAATATTTGTAATCATTTTGTAATATTTTTAAGGGGGCGAAGCAATGTCGGGAAAGAAGAAGGGCAATATTGCCAATCCTGATTTGCACAGCTCAGAGTCGCCCGCAAAGGACGGGAACGAGCTTAAAAACAGAATAAATGAAACTGCAAAGTATTCGGAACTTTTTGAGAAGATAGATGTCGACAGCGATTATGACGATATCCTCGCAACATATGAGGAGACTCTCGACAAGCGTACCAGAGCCGCGATGAAGAAAGCGGGCGGCGCGGCGGACGAGGAAGAGTCTGTTGACGAAAACGTGATGATAGAGGCGGACGAAATAGTTTCGGATGCCGATTCTGCGGAGCAGCCCGAAGTGCAGGAAACTGCGGAAAATAAGCCCGCGAAGAAGAAAGAAAAGGCTCATAAGGGCGATGCCGGAGCCGTGCTTTATTCTTATATTGCGGCGCTCGGACTTGCTGTGGGCACGACTTTTAAAAAGATGCTCGCGAAGCCTAAGAAGCTCGGCAGAAGTATCGTCGGATTTTTGAAATACTTTTTCCGTTTCCTCTGGCTCGGATTCAAGAAGTTTATCCACATCATTTCTCATACATTCGTTGAGCAGGTCAAGGACTTCAGGCGCGATGTGCGCTCGGCTATGAGCTATCTCAGGCAGAGCCGCCATAAGCCGAAAACACTGTTCCCGATACTCGGGCACTATGTGAAGAAGGCTTTCGCCACCCATACGCAGATGTTCAAGACCATAGCGAACTTTGCTCTGCCCGTTGCCGCAGTGCTCGCTTTCGTGCTGACCGTCAACTATTGGAGCAGCGTCACATTCGCCCTCAAGGTCAGCTATGACAACAAGGAGCTCGGCTATATCTCCGACGAGTCGGTGTATAACGAGGCTCAGAGCGCCGCAAAGGCGAGAATGACGACTACAAAGACGGATTCCTCCGCGAAGCTCGATGATCCGACCTATGAGCTCTCGCTCGTCAACGTCAACAAGCTTGTCGATTCTTCGATACTCTGCGACAGAATAATCGAAAATTCCGAGAGCAATGTCACAAACGCCTGCGGAATTTATATCGATGACGAGTTTATCTGCTCCGTCAAGAACGAGACGGATGCAACGAGCGTGTTCAATGCTATTCTTGAAAAGCACAAAGTGACCGACAGCAACAGCTTTGTCGATTTCGTCGAGAAGGTCGAGTATGTCCAGGGACTCTATCCCGACGACCCGAAGACCATGTGGGATGCATCGAAGCTCAAAAAGCAGCTTGAGCAGACCAAGCAGGCGAAAAAGACCTACACCGTCAAGGACGGCGATACTATATACGGCATAGCGGTCGCGAACGGGCTGACCGAAAAGCAGCTCATGGCGCTCAACCCCGATATGGGCGAGTATATTCATACAGGCGATCAGATAGTGGTCTCGAACGAGGTCAACTATGTCCGCGTCAAGGTCATGAGAACCGAGACGAGAACGGTCGAGGTCGATTACGACACCGAAAAGACCAACGACGCTTCGATGTTCAAGGGCACTACCCGCGTCACCCGCAAGGGCGAAAAGGGCGAAGATACGATAACCGAGCTTGTGACATATATCGACGGTCAGCGCGTCACTTCGCAGGAGGTCTCACGCGTCAGGACGAAAGAGCCCGTGACCGAAAAGAAGCTTATCGGCACGAAGTCGACCCGCGTCAGCGGCGGATATAATGTCAAGGTTTCCGGACGCGGTTTTGTATGGCCTGCGCCCGCGTGTACATTCGTCAGCTCGCCTTACGGCTGGAGAACCCTGCGCGGTTACAGCGACTTCCATACCGGCGTCGATCTCACTCTTCCCGGTGGCGGCTCGAGCGGAGCGGTCATAGTCGCATCCCTCGACGGTACTGTCGAGAGCGTGCGCCGAAGCAATTCCGGCTACGGTCACTGCGTCGTTATAAATCACGGCGGCGGAGTCAAGACAAGATATGCCCACTGCCTTGCAGGCTCTATTTCTGTCAGCGTCGGACAGCATGTCAGCGCAGGACAGGCGATAGCGCGAGTCGGCAGCACCGGCAACGTCACAGGTCCGCATCTCCACTTCGAGATAATCATAAACGGCAGCACAGTAAACCCACTGCCCTATATCAGATAAAATTTTCCCCGCACCGAAAGGCGCGGGGATTTTTTATAAGGCGAATCCTGCAAAAGTAACAAGTATAATGTATACGGCAGGGTGGATATTATTCGCCTGCGAAATCTGCACAATTTTATTGGCACCCTACAAACCGACCACCGAGCTCCCAGCCGCGCCGCGGCTGTTAAAAGCATGTTTATAAATAAATTGAGGTTGAGTCGCTTGCTCTTATTTTTGCTATGGCTCGAGTTATAGAAAAATCCCAATTTGCATATCCTTTTTCTACTCGATTGCCCAAAACAAAACAGCCGCAGCAAAATTGCTGTGGCTGTCCGTTTTTATGATATTGTGTAGTTATTTTCGCCTTATTCCGAAGCTGCCGTAGCGTCAAAATCGAGTCCGGAGTTCGGGTTCTGGCAGTATTTCATCGAAGCTCTGTAGAACCAGATGTATTCGCCGTCGCTGACAGCGACATTTGTAGCCTTGGTTATGCGCGTCTCGGCGATTCTCGCGGAGCCTGAGGCGTCCGTTGAATTCTTGTAGACCGCATAGTAGCTCTTTCCGCTGCCGTCCGGGGTTATTGTATATGTGCCGGCCTTTATGTCTTTGCCAACCTTGTACATTGCGGGAGTCGAACCGTCGCAGCCTATTGAAGCCATGTCGTGCGAAGCAGCGTCATAGAGCTCGCAGCCCGTGATGTGGACATATCCGTCCTTTGACAGCGTATAATAGACCGAGACATCGACCATCTTGAAATCGCTTGCAACATTCTGCACATAGGGATTAACGCTCTTCTTGAAGCTGAGTCCGCCGTATGCGCCGGAGGTTTTCTTGATTATATATTCGCCCTTCTGGATATCCCTGCCTATCTTGTATGTGCCGGGGGCATATTTGCCGTTGACTGCCTTGGGATGCTCGCTGGCGGTGTTGATGAACTTGCAGCCGCTGATGTAGAGCTCGTAGCCGCTTTCAAGAGTGACGAGTGTATGCGCGCCGTCTATTGTTATATCATAGGCGAGGGGTTCACCCTTGTCATTTTTCTTCTTGCCGTCCCAGATGAGCGCGGAGTAGTTTGAAGAAGTCTTGACAATATAATATTCGCCGGGGGCGAGCTTGCCGCTTCCGCTGCCGCATTTGTAGTTGCCTGCGCCGTTCCAGCCGGTGGAGCTGCCGTCGTCGGGCTTTTCAGTCGAGTTAGTCGGGAGAGTGACAACCTGCGCTTCGGTCGTTGCCGCGGCGGGGACAGTCTGAGTCGGTCTGCCCGAGGGTTTTGTCTCTTTTGCAGTGGAGCTTTCAGCCGCGGTGCTGTCCGCAGAGGGCTCGGTCGCGTTGGTGGTGTCGATGCCCGTCGAGGCGGCTGTTGTGTCCTGGTTGTCCTTATTGTTCTTGCACCCTGCAAACGCCAGAACACCGGCGAGCATAGCCATGCAGAGAATAATAGATATAAGCTTTTTCATCTTTTTCCCTTTCGTGAGGATTATTGCGGGCTTACCCGCTTTTTCCATTATACCAAACCTGAACATTCAAGTCAACACGGGCAAAAAAAGACAAAAAGAAGAGCCGCATCTCTGCGACTCTTCGATTGGTTGATTTTTTTAGCTTTCGGAAGGAGTTCCCTGAGCCGTAGTAGTTGTGGTGTCCGGAGCCGAGGTGGTCGTCTCGGGGGCTTCCGTTGTCGTCTCGGGAGCGGCGGTAGTGCCGGGCTCAACATACGGAACAAGCTTGAAGCCGTTTATCTCGATATAGCGTCCGTTTGCAAGCTCGACAACCTTTGTGCCCTTGATATTCTCGCCCGAATCGGCTATGGAGAGCTCGATATATCTCAGATCATAGAAAATCGCATATGCATTTTCTTCGCTGGTGGGAACGAGGGTGTACTTGCCGGGCTTTATGTCCTTGCCGACCTTGTACATTCCGCTATTGAAGCTGCCGTCGCTGTTCGCGGCGGGAGTCTTGATGTCAACGGTGGTATCCTCGAGGAACATCACGCGCTGACCCTTCTGCAGGGAGACATATGCGGGATAGTCGCCGATGAGGGGGAGAGCTTCGCCGTCCTCGTCAAAATAGTCGGTGGTTGAGAAAACTATAATATTTACGCTCTTGGCGTTGCCGATAACGTGCTCGCCTGCGGGAATATCCACGCCGACTCTGTATGAGCCGAGCTCATATCTTCCGTTAGTGCCGCCCATCTTCTCAACATCTGCGGCAGCGATAAACTTGCCGTTCTTGACTTCAAGAGTATATCCGGCTTTCATAGTGACGAACAGTCCGCAGGGGAGAACCTCAAATTCAACTATTTCGTCTTCGTCAAGGTGCTTGCCGTCGGTGAGCACGAGCGAGCAGTTCTTTGACTCGGGAACAACATAATATTCGCCTGCCGCGAGGTTCTTGCCGCAGGTGTATTTGCCGGCCTTTTTCCACTCGGGCTTTCTGACCGAGGGAGTGGTGGTGTTGACCTGACCTGGATTTCTTGAGATGTCTGTAACCCTTCTGACGGCGTCGGAAGCGGGCTCTTTCTTCTCGGGCTCGGTCGTCTCTTCGGACGAAGGCTCGGTGCTCTCGTCAATGGCGACATCGACTGATGCGCCGCTCTCGGAGGGGGCGGTTGTGTCGTCGCCGTTCTTCTTCGACTTGCAGCCGCAGAAGAGGAACATTATCGCGCACATGATGAGTGCAACGGCGGAGATAAGTTTTCTTTTCATTGTCTTTTCCTTTCTTTTTTGACTTTTCTTTTTTCTTTCCCTGAGAAGACTTCACGGAATAATTCCGTCCGGTCAATCTCAAATTGAGTATATCAAAATATGCAAAACTTGTCAACGAAAATTCACCGAAAAATGTCAATTTAAACAAACACAGGGGGATATGTGAAAAGTGTGACTAAAAAATGTATAAAAAATTATATTTTACTGCGAAATTTATGTTAATTTTGTTGACTTAATTTGCCGAATGTTTTAAACTATGTTACGAAATAAAAATCTATAATATACGGAGGAATGACAATGTTCAAACGCACCCTGTCGCTGCTGCTCTGCCTGCTTGTTGCGGTGCCTTCGCTCGCATTCTGCGCCTTTGCGCAGGAGAACGAGGCAGCCCCGGCGGAGATAAGCTACGAGATAACCGACCCTTATGCGCAAGTCGATTGGGACAGTTGGGGAATATACAAGGCTCAGCTGCACACCCAGAGCAACGCGAGCGACGGCTACCTGCCGATCCACGAAGTCGTTGAGAGACACTATGACCTCAACTACGATATCCTCGCACTCACAGACCACGGCACGATAAACAAGGGCTGGGATCAGAAGCCGCAGCTCGTGCCGCTGATAAGGCTCGTCAAATATGAGCGCACGAAGCTCGCGCCCATTTACCCGCTGACCGATGAGGAGTACAAGGCCTATACGACCGGTACCGCCGCATCGCAGACGAGAACACATAACAACGGTATGCTCGATGTCCCGCAGGGCATAGAGCTCAATATGGCGACCCCGAAGTGCGACTGCCATCTGACCGGCTACTACGCCGATTACGGTCAGGGACTCGCCGGCGTTTACGGCGACTACGAGACACCGTCGAAGGGCGTGCGACGCAAGGGCGGAATATCCATGCTCTCCCATGTCGGCGAGTATGTTTATCCAGAAAAGGACAGCGCAGATCATGTCGGTCAGAAGATAGACGATTATTATGCCAACAAATTTGCGCGCATCTTCCTTGACAACAAGGGCTCGAGCGTCGGTATGGGCATCAACAGCGCCACCGATGCGCACACCCGCTGCGACCGCATACTTTACGATCAGATACTCCAGAAGACCATACCCAACAACGTTGTCCCGTGGGGCTTCGCTTTTTCCGATTCCCACGATGTCCGCTCGATAAACGACGCCTATACCATGATGGTTCTGCCGGAGCTTACAAACGAGAATGTCCGCAAGGGCATGGAGAACGGCTGGTGCTTCGCAGTCTCCCACTATTCAAACGGCGTTGAGCTCAACGGCATGGAGGAGATGCCCGGCTTCGACGAGGATAAGGTCTATGACACCGAGGCATATCTTCGAGACGACACTCCGCTCGTCACCCGTGTGACCGTCGACGACGAAAACGACACGATAAGCATCGAGGGCACGAACTTCAATTCGATAACCTGGGTCTCAAACTGCAATGTTATCAAGCGCGAGACGGATATAGACAGCGGCAAGGCGACCCTCGATCTCCGCGCGGACGATCTGCTCGACACGCCCTATCTCTATGTCAGATTCTATATCACGGGCGACAACGGCATCTGCTATTCGCAGCCCTTCGTTATCAGAATAAACGGCGAGGACTTCGGCAAGGTCAGAGTTCCGAGAACCCACGACCTCTCGACCGCCCTGCGCGCTACAGTTACAGTGCTCGACTGGACTTATTTCAAGTTCAATCCCATTGTCTGGGCGTTCAAGTATTTCTTCCTCGGCTACAATGTTTTCGATCATTTCTTTGACGCATATTAATTTAAGGAGAATATAAAATGAAAAAGAACTTCAAGCGCATTCTGTCGGCCGCGCTGGTTGTCGTGATGCTGTTCACCGCTTTCCCGGCGGCGTTCGCGTTCGGCTCGAAAGAGACGGATTATACGATAATCAGCCCCTATGAGCAGGTCGACTGGAGCACATGGAAAACCTACAAAGCAAACCTCCACGCCCATTGCGACGCGAGCGACGGCGACCCGACGCTCGACGAGATGGTCGAGGAGTATTACAAGGCAGACTATGATATCCTTGCGATGACCGACCACGGCGTTATCACAAACGGCTGGACGAGTGAGCGAGAGACAAACGGCATCTTCAACAAGTTCAGAAAAGTCTACCCGATGAGCGAAGAGAACTACGAGCGCATCACAAAGGGACTTGACCGCGGCGGCAGAGGCATGACCGATATCCGCGGCGGCATTGAATGCAATATGGCTGTTATCTCGAAGACTCATGTCAACGGATATTTCACCACCTACGGTCAGGGCGAGTGGGGAATCGAAAACGACTACAGAACCGCTCCTGTTGAAATTGAAAAGGCGGGCGGCTATTCCGTGCTCAACCATGTCGGCGACTGGGTCGATTCCGGCAGGTTCCCGCACCGTTCTCACTGGAATGTCTACATAGCCTATTTCGCGGGCATATTCATCGACTGCCCGAGCTGCCTCGGCATGGAGATAGTCAACAACACCGACAGAGTCACCCGCGGCGACCGCGAGCTCTGGGATGAGCTGCTCCAGGTCGTTATCCCCAAGGGCAGAAACATCTGGGCGTTTGCCGATGACGATTCCGAAAAGCTCAACGAGGTCGGCAGATCGTTCGAGTTCTTCGTCCTGCCCGAGAATAACGAGGCGAATGTAAAAAAAGCGATGAAAGACGGCAACTTCTTTGCCGCGAGCAAATATTACAAGACCACCGACGGAGTCGGCGACTTTGACGGCGACGGCAATGTGCCGCTCGTGACGGATATAAAGGTCGACCAGAAGGCGAACACGATAACCGTTGCCACCGATCCTACCCGCGACTGCCGGGTCATCGAGTGGATAGCCGACGGCAAAGTTATCGCCACGGGCAATACCATCGACCTCAACGACTATGAAAAGGATCTCGGCTGCTACATCCGCTTCCAGATGAAGGGCAGCGGCGGCGTGACCTATTCTCAGCCGTTTGAGCTTCAGTACAAGGGCAGAATAGATAAGCCCGTCCCGAGCTGGGCGCTCTGGGTCTTCAAGACCGAAGCGGGTCAGAAGTTCATGAAGTTCTACCATTCCCATTCGTTCGCTCTCGGTGCGTTCATCGCCGAGAAGATAAGGATCCTCATCGAGGATAACATCAAAAAGTAAGCTGCGGCGCCTCTCCGGTTCTCTCCGGAGGGGTGCTCTGTGCTTTGAAAGCACTTTTTCTTATAACTTTGATATCTTTGTTAAATTTTTGTATCGCGGTACAAAAATAATTTGAAAAATGAAGATTGTTTATTGTTTTTGCATATTGTCTTTTGCTATGTTGGTGATATAATTTAGTAGCTGAAAGAAGCAGAAATAGTATATATAATAGGTATATATACCAAAACAGCGCAAAAGAGGTGCAGTTATGGAAAGCATCATTAAAACGATAGTCGATATGGACAAGCGCGCGAGAAAGCGCACCATGGAGGAACAGGAGTTCTTCGACAAGGCGGATTCCGAGCTTGCCGAGCAGGCGAAGAAGATTCAAGCTGAGGAACAGGAGCGCGCCGACAGCGAGATTGCAAAGACCGCATCCGAATATGACGCGAAGCTGAAAGCGGCTCTCGATGAGATAGAGAAGAAGGCTCAGGCAGTCTCCGATACTCTCGACGAGCAGAGCAAGGCTAACCGCGAAAAATGGGCGCAGGAGCTCGCCGACAGAGCCGTGAACGCCGACTGATCAGATTTTTTTGAAAGGAAGTGTGCCGTATGACAGTTTCGTCCGCCGCAAACGCAGTGCTCGCAAAGGCTCGTGCTATGTACGGCAAACGCCTGACCGCGCAGAACTACACCGATCTGCTCGCCTGCCGTTCCGTCAACGAGGCGGCGGCTTATCTGAAAGCCCACACCGCCTATGCTGATGCGTTCGAGGGTGTGACCATGGGCTCGCTCAGACGCTGGCAGATAGAGATACTGCTCAGGGAGCATCTTTCAAACAACTTCGCTTCCCTTTGCAGATATGAAAAATCCATCGGCGACGGCTTCTATAAATATTTCGTGACGCTGAGCGATGTTGATATGCTGCTCCATTCGGTGCGCTATCTCAACAGCCGCCACCCGGAGAAGAACCTCGCCAAAGTGCCCGATTTCTTCGTGCGCCATTCGGAGCTCAACGCCGCGGCACTTGAGACCGCGACAAATGTCGATTTGCTCTTGGCGGCAGTCGAGGGCTCGCCGTATAAAGCGGTTCTCGCCCCGTTTGCGTCTGTCGGTTCCGACGGCAGACCGGATTATTTCGCCATGGAGCTGGCGCTCAACAAATATCTCCACTCGCAGGCGGAGGCTCTCATCAAAAAGAACTACAAGGGCAAGGAGCGCAAGGAGCTTGACGCGATGCACGCGTTCGACACGGATGCCGAAAATATCGTCTCGCTCTACAGACTCAAGCGGCTCACAAATATGCCGCAGAGCGTGCTCACCACGATGCTGATGCCCGGCGGAACGCTCGATGAGAAAGCACTGACAGGATTTATGGAAGCGCCGGATGCCGAAAAGGCTCTACAAACGCTCAAAGGCACGGCGTATGCCGCATTTGCCGAGCGGGGTGATCAATCGGTCGAGCAGGTGAGTGCAAAGCTCAGATATGACCGCGCGAAAGGTCTTGTGCGGTTTTCAACCTTCCCGAGCGTCGTGATGATGAGTTATGTCGCGCTCGCGGAGAATGAAGCAGAAAATCTTACCCACATTATTGAGGGTATAAGATATAATATTCCGCCCGAAGAAATAAGCCGACTTCTTATCGGCGTGGGCGACTGACAGCTTTTTAAGAGTTTAAAAGGACGGTGATAAACCTTGGCAGTTGCAAAAATGAAGCTTGTTAAAGTCACAGGTCCGCTCGACCAGCTTAACAATTTCATTTCAACCTGCTGCTTGGACGGATCGTTCCATCCCGAGCAGGCAACGCAGTATATGTCTGCGTCAATGGGTTATTCGACGCTCAGCGAGGAAAACCCGTATGCGCCGATGCTGCAAAAAATAGAGGAGCTTATCCGCGAGAATGATTCCGCGCCCGACCCGACGATAGTCGGCGACCGCTCGCGCGAGATTCAGCTCGACGATAAGACCAGCGCCTACATCGACGAACTGGACGAAAAATTGTCCGCGATGCACGACGAGTACAAGGAGCTTGAGGATCAGCTCGAACAGTGCCGAAACGGCATTGCAAAATATGAGCATTTCACGGGCTTCGATGTCGGACTCGATGAGCTGTTCAACTGCAAGTTCATCAAGACCCGCTTCGGTCATATGCCAAAGGAGAGCTACGAAAAGCTCGTCGCCTATGACGACGACCCCTATGTGCTCTTCATCCCGTGCTCGACCGATGCGACGGATTATTGGGGCGTCTACTGCGCGCCGAGAGAGCGCGTCGACGAGGTCGACAGCATTTTCGCGGGACTCAATTTCGAGCGCCTCCAGGTTCCCTCGGCAGTCGGTACCGTTGAGCAGGTCATAGATCAGCTCAAGAGCAATATCGAGATTATCGAGGGTGACTTGAAGCAGCTCGACGAGCGCGCCGCGGCACTCTGGAAAGAGAACCGCAAACGCTGCAACGAGATATACACGAAGCTCGTCGATCTCAATACAGTCTTTGAGATGCGCCGCTACGCCGCGTGCCACAACAAGTATTTCTTCTATGTCGGCTGGGTGCTTGCGCACGATTCAAAGGCGTTCGAGAAGAAAGCGGAGGCAATAGAGAATGTCGAAGTCGAGGAGAACGACCCCGACAAGAGCTCCGGAAAGACTCCGCCCGTGAAGCTCAGAAACCCCGCGATATTCAAGCCCTATGAATACTTCGTCGATATGTACGGTCTGCCGTCATATTCGGATATCGATGTCACGGGCTTCGTCGCGATAACCTATACACTGCTGTTCGGCATTATGTTCGGCGATCTCGGTCAGGGACTGGTGCTCTTCCTGCTCGGTATCCTCGGCTGGAAGATAAAGAAGATGCCCCTCGCGCGCATACTTATCCCGTGCGGTCTTTCAAGTGCGGTGTTCGGCTTCGTGTTCGGCTCGGTGTTCGGATATGAAGATATGCTCGACCCCGTCTATCACGCGCTGGGCATGGCGTCAAAGCCGCTGAGCGTTATGGATTCGATAAACACCGTTCTGATAGTCGCTATCGGCATAGGCGTCGTCCTTGTCGTGACCGCGATGCTCCTGAATGTAATATCCTGCCTCAAGCATAATAAGATAGGCGAAGCGATATTCAGCAACAACGGACTCGTCGGCATACTGTTCTATCTCGCGGGCGTTGCGTTCTGCGTTTCGTTCATGAACGGTCCCCAGGTTCTCCCGAACAGCGTGCTGTTCAGCGTCATGGGCGTCTGCGCCGTGCTGCTCTATATCAAAGAGATACCGATCGGCATTATAGACAAGCATCCGGACTGGAAGCCCGACAGCATCGTTGACTTTCTGCTCCAGAACCTGTTCGAGCTTATCGAATATGTCCTGTCCTATTTCAGCAACACCGTGTCCTTCCTTCGTGTCGGCGCGTTTGTTATAGTCCACGCCAGTATGATGATGGTCGTCTTCACCCTCGGCGGTGACGGCAGCAACATCCCCGTTATCATCATAGGCAACATTATCGTCATTGCCCTTGAAGGTCTGCTTTCGGGCATTCAGGGACTGCGTCTTGAGTTCTACGAGATGTTCAGCCGCTTCTATGAGGGCGGCGGCAGGGCGTTCACACCCGCCAAGCTCGAGCAGGCTCAGACGAATCTGAAAACCAAAATTGCCGGTAAAAAGGCCAAAAAGGCTTTAGCCAATAAAGACTAATCGGAGGTAAAGTAAAATGACAACTCTTTTTTATTCCGTTATGATCGTAGTTCCCGCGGCGGTGCTTCTCGCATCCGTTGTGTACACAATGAAGAAGCACTCTGAGGGTCAGAGCATCAAAAAGAGCCTTCGCATGAACGCGGCAACTTTCGCCGTCATGGTTCTGCTCGTCGCAGGCTGCGCTATGGGCGCTTTTGCAACCGGCAGCGAGGACACTACCGCAGCTCCGGCTGATACAACCGCCGCTCAGGCTTCCGACGCAGTTGCAGAGAGCGCAGAAGCAACAACCGTTAAAGATAACTCAAAGGGTCTCGGACTTCTCGCCGCAGGTCTTGTTACCGGTCTTGCCGGTATCGGCGGCGGTATCGCAGTTGCCGCCGGCGCTCCCGCAGCTATCGCCGCAACGAGCGAGGATCCCAAGGCATTCGGTAAAGCACTTATCTTCGTCGCCCTCGGTGAGTCGATAGCCCTTTACGGTGTTGTTATCTCCATACTTATCCTCAACAAGGTCTGACGCCCTCAAGGCAGAAGAACGGCGGCGTAAAGCAATATAACTTTACGCTGCGTTGAAAGGAACGGAAGCTATGCGTTTTTATTTGATAAGCGACAATGCCGATACGCTTGTCGGAATGCGCCTTGCGGGTATCGACGGCGAGCTTGTGCACGACGCTCAGTCGGTCGAGGATGCGGTCAACCGCTGCCTCGCCGATGAAGAGGTCGGCATCATTCTCATCACGCGCCCGCTGTGCGAGCTGTGCGGCGATTTCATAACGCAGACAAAGCGCAGTTACGATAAGCCGCTGATAGTCGAGATCCCCGACCGCCACGGTTCGCAGGGGAGCGACTCCATCGCGCGCTATGTGCGCGACACTATCGGCATAAAGATTTGAGGTGTTTAACCAATGCTCAATCAGGAAGAAAGAGCCGCAAAGTTTTTTGACGCCATAACCAAGGACGCCGAGGAGCGCCACGAGGAGATGACCCGCAAGACCCGCGAAACGGTCGAAAGCGGACTTGAAAAGGCAAAGACAAAGGCGCACTCCCAGGCTCAGGCGAAAATAGAGCGCGAGCGTATGCTCAAGGAGCAGGAGTTCAACCGCACCGTCGCCAATGAGAGAACTCAGCAGCGCGCCCGCCTGACCGACAAGCGCGGCGCAATTACCGACGAGGTTTTCGGTGACGCGCGTGAAAAGCTCACTGCCTTTACAGAGTCGGGCGGCTACGCGGATTTTCTCAAAAAGAGCGCGGCAGGTTTTGCGGCGGTTTTCCCGCAGGGGGATGTGACCGTCTATGTCCGCCCCGGCGATATGCGCTTTGCGGATGATATAAAGAGAGCTTTCGGCAGGGACTGCAAGGTCGAGAGCAGCGATGAAATAACTATTGGCGGATGCCGCGCCGGAGTTGCCGGCGGCAGCACCGTGGCTGACGATACGCTCGACACGCGCCTTGAAGCGCAGCGCGAGTGGTTCCTCGAAAATTCGGGAATGTCAGTAATACTTTAACGGTCGGAGGTGAACGGCTTGTCCGAAAATAATGTTATATACGGAATAAACGGACCCGTCGTTACGATAAAGGGCGAGACGGGACTGAGCATGATGGAGATGGTCTACGTCGGCGAGAAGCGGCTTGTCGGCGAAGTCATACGCCTTGACAAGGATCTCACCACCATTCAGGTCTACGAGGAGACGACCGGGCTCAAGCCCGGCGAGCCGGTCTATGCTACCGGCGGCGCAATGTTCGCCACCCTCGGCCCCGGAATAATCAGAAATATATTTGACGGAATCGAGCGCCCGCTTTCGGCTATCGCCGAGCACAACGGCGCGTTCATATCAAAGGGCTGCGCCGAGAGCGCACTCGATGAGGAGCGCGAGTGGCAGGTCAATATGCTTGTCAAGCCCGGCGATAAGCTCAAGGGCGGCGACATCTACGGCGAATGCCCCGAGACTCCCGTTGTCAAGCACAAATTCATGGTTCCGCCCGGACTTGAAGGCGAAATTGTCGATGTCAAGCCCGACGGAAAATATAAGATAAACGATACTATCGTTACCCTCAGGGACAGGAAGGGGAAGGACCACGAGCTGACCCTCTGCCAGCGCTGGCCTATCCGTATCCCGCGTCCCGTCAACCGCAGACTGCCTGCGCAGCGTCCGCTGATAACCGGTCAGCGTGTCATAGATACGCTCTTCCCGATAGCAAAGGGCGGCGCGGCGGCAATCCCCGGCGGATTCGGAACGGGCAAAACAATGACTCAGCATCAGCTTGCAAAGTGGTGCGACGCGGATATTATTATCTATGTCGGCTGCGGCGAGCGCGGCAACGAGATGACCCAGGCTCTTAAAGAGTTCGGCGAGATATCCGACCCGCGTACCGGCAAGCCCCTGACGGACAGAACGGTGCTCATAGCGAACACCTCGAATATGCCCGTCGCCGCGCGTGAAGCTTCAATATATACCGGCATCACCCTCGCCGAGTATTACCGCGACATGGGCTATCACACGGCTATCATGGCGGACTCCACCTCCCGTTGGGCTGAGGCTCTGCGTGAGATATCCGGACGCCTTGAAGAGATGCCCGCCGATGAGGGCTTCCCGGCTTATCTGCCGTCGAGACTTTCCGAGTTCTATGAGCGCGCAGGCTATGTTAAGAATCTGAACGGCACCGAGGGCTCGATAACAATAATCGGCGCTGTTTCGCCGCAGGGCTCCGACTTCTCCGAGCCTGTTACCCAGAACACAAAGCGTTTCACCCGCTGCTTCTGGGCGCTCGATAAGTCGCTCGCCTATGCGCGTCACTATCCCGCGATAAACTGGAATACGAGCTATTCCGAATATGTCAATGACCTGTCCGCATGGTACTATGACAACGCGGGTCCGGAGTTCATGAACTACCGCGATGAGCTGTGCTCCATCCTGCTCGAGGAGAACAGCCTTATGGAGATAGTCAAGCTTATCGGCGCGGACGTTCTGCCCGACGATCAGAAGCTTGTCATTGAGATTGCAAGAGTTATCAGAGTCGGCTTCCTGCAGCAGAACGCCTTCCACAAGGAAGATACCTATGTTCCGCTCGCGAAGCAGATGAAGATGATGGAAATAATCCTCTATCTCTATCATCAGTGCCGCGAGGTTGTCGCAAAGCAGGTGCCGATCTCGAAGATAACGAAGCTCGGTCTGTTCGATAAGCTCGTCAAGATAAAATACGATGTGCCCAACGACAGACTCGATATGTTTGACGATTACCGCACTGAGATAGACAAGGCGCTCGCTCCGCTGCTGCGCTGAGTCCGCTTATTCTGAAGGCAAGGAAGGATTTAAACAGCTATGATTTTTGAACACATCGGTTTAAATCAGATAAACGGTTCGCTCGTTGTGCTTGACGGCGTCAAGGGCGCGAGCTACGAGGAGATGGTCGAACTCAGGCTTGAGGACGGCACCTCGCGCGCGGGCCGTATAGTCAAAATAGACGGCGAGCTTGTGGTCATTCAGGTCTTTGAGGGAACTCGCGGAATATCGATGAACAACAGCACCACCGTGCTCTCCGGCAGACCCATGGAGATGCCGCTGTCGCCCGAGATACTCGGCAGAGTGTTCGACGGCCTCGGCAGACCGATAGACGGCCTTGGTGAGATATATCCCGAGTGCCGCCGCGATGTCAACGGTTCGCCTATTAATCCCGTTTCGCGTGTTTATCCGCGAAATTATATAAACACCGGCATATCTTCTATAGACGCGCTCGCAACGCTTATCAGAGGTCAGAAGCTTCCGATATTCTCGGGCTCCGGCATGAAGCATAACGAGCTCGCCGTTCAGATAGTGCGTCAGGCAAATGTTGCCGACGGCGACGATTTTGCAATTGTATTCGCCGCCATGGGCGTCAAGAACGATGTCGCCGAATATTTCCGCACTTCGTTTGAAAACGCGAACGTCATGAACCGCGTTACGATGTTCATGAACCTCTCGAACGACCCGATAATCGAGCGTATCATCACGCCCCGCTGCGCGCTGACCGCCGCCGAATATCTCGCGTTCGATCTCGGCAAGCAGACGCTTGTTATCCTGACTGATATGACCTCATATGCCGAGGCTCTTCGTGAGTTCAGCTCGTCAAAGGGCGAGATACCCGGCAGAAAGGGCTTCCCCGGTTACCTCTATTCCGATCTCGCGTCGCTCTATGAGCGCGCCGGAATAGTCGAGGGCAAGAAAGGTTCGGTCACTCAGATACCGATCCTCACCATGCCCAACGACGATATCACGCACCCCATTCCCGATCTCACGGGCTATATAACTGAGGGTCAGATAGTACTTGACAGAGGACTCGACTACAAGGGCATCTATCCGCCGGTCAGCGTCCTGCCGTCGCTGTCGCGTCTGATGAAAGACGGCATCGGCGAGGGCTACACTCGCTCCGACCACAGCATGCTTGCAAACCAGCTCTTCGCGTCCTACGCCAAGGTGCAGGATGCAAAGGCGCTCGCGTCTGTTATAGGCGAGGATGAGCTCTCCGCATCGGATAAGCGCCTCATGGAGTTCGGCAGAGCGTTTGAAGAGAGATTCATCAACCAGGGCTATGACGAGAACAGGACGATAGACCAGACCCTCGACCTCGGCTGGGAGCTGCTCTCCATGCTGCCTGAATCCGAGCTCGACCGTGTTGATGAGGATGTCCTCAAGGAGCATTATAAGCCCGCACAGCAGTAAAGAAAGGGGGAGAGCGTCATGGCACAGGTATTCCCGACAAAAAGCAATCTGATGAGCACGAAGAAGTCGCTGGATCTCGCCAAGCTCGGCTATGATCTGCTCGACCGCAAAAGAAATATACTCGTGCATGAGATGATGCAGCTCATAGACAAGGCGTCGAAGATACAGCAGGAGATAGACGAGACCTATTCAAAGGCTTATCTCGCGCTCCAGCGCGCGAATGTCACGCTCGGCATGTGCGCCGAGTTCGCGCAGGCGATACCGGTCGATGAGTCGCTCGATATAGATCTTCGCAGCGTCATGGGCGTTGAACTGCCGGTCGTGACCCTCGGCGATGAGAAGCTCGATATGTATTACGGACTCAACTCGACGAATTCACAGCTCGACGAAGCCTATCTGAGCTTCGTGCAGGTCAAGCGCATGACAGCAGAGCTCGCGGAGATAGAGAACAGCGTATACCGCCTCGCCGATGCGATAAAGAAAACGCAGAAGCGAGCAAACGCGCTCGACAATATCATGATCCCGCAGTTCACCGCGACGATTAAATATATCACCGAAGCTCTTGAAGAAAAAGAGCGCGAGGATTTCTCGCGTCTGAAAGTCATCAAGAGACAAAAGGAAGAAAAAGAGTCGTAAAATCAAATCAGCCCTCCCGATTGGGAGGGCTTTTGCTTGTCGATAAACCGATTTTTGAGGGCTTTGCAGGAATCAGAATCAATGCCTCCCTTGTGTAAAGGGAGGCATTGAGCTGCAATTTTTCAAAAATGCCGGGTATTTTGAACTTTCATTACAACAACCCCTCAGTCACGGCTTCGCCGTGACAGCTCCCCTTACACAGGGGAGCCTTGAGACACCGTGCAATGACAGGCTTTTCGATAGACCGTAGCCCTCCCGCTTGGGAGGGCTTTTGCATTTGTGCTGCTTTATTTTCTATTCCAACTCATCAGATAATCTTCTTCTCCGGTCTCTTCATCAATGCCGCGCGAGTCTATTGAAAACAGCTCGCGGCGGTAGAACTTTACGGCTCCGGAGTTTTTTATATAGACATTGAGCGCCAGCCGCCCGTGGTTATTTTTTGCAAAATCCAGCAGCTCTTTTCCAATACCCATGTTTCGTGCGGCTTTGTCCACAAACAGCCCCTCAATGTGTCCACCGTTGAGCCCGATGAAACCATCGGGTTCGGCTTCTGCGTTTTCGTGCACATAAACTTCGGCGCAGGGGAGCGCGGCTTTCACCGCTTCGAAATTTTCGTCCCAATAGCTTTCTTTTATGAATCCGTGAGCCTCTTTGTTTGCACTGAGCCATATCTGCATAATACGCGGCAGATCGGATTCTTCTAATTTTCTTATCATAGCGATTCTCCGATTTCAATAAAACAGGCGCGGCAGTTTGTTCTGCTGCGCCTGCTGATATGCTGATTTTTATTTTATCAGATACACCGTCGCCGCCATGAGTATCTGACCGGTGTAGTATGTCGCGAGCTCGATTGTAACGAGCGGGTTCTTTCTTTTCACGGGTGTGAAATAGACGAACGCGAGCACCGAGTCGCTGACCACGAACACAACCGAAGCGATGGTGGTTATAATGAATGTCAGCGAGCGCGTGAGATAGAGCATATAGCCCGAGACGCAGGCGCAAAGCGCAATGACGAAGAAATAGAACACGCAGAGAATATACATCTTGCTGTCGAGCTTCATCTTGACCGCTTTCATGATAATGGCGATTATCGCGGTTATTACAAACGCCGTTATGTACGGGATTATCGAGAAAGTCGGCTCCGCTTTGTAAAAAGACGCAAGGTAGAAGAAATGCCCTATCAGAAACGCGAGAGTGCCGAGCGCGATGAGCTTGTTCTTGTATTTCGGCGCGATCTCTTTTATGCCGAGCAGAACATCGCCGCCGAGCCCGAACAGCAGTCCGAACGCCACGAGGCAGAAATAGAACGGGTGGACTAATTTATCCGCCTCTTCAATGCGGTAGCAGAAGCCGATAAACGCCATGGACATGAAGCCGAAGCTCGAAATAAACTTGCAGAGCATGCCCTCGAACGATTTTCCCTTGCGGCGCAGAAGAATCGTGAGCGTCGCAAATATCGCCGTCACAACGGAGAGAATGGGGATGAACATATACCAAATATCCTTTCTTTCTTGCCGCGTCGCGGCATAGTTTACTTTTGAGCTGCTTTCTTCACCTTTTCCCAATATTCCCCGGCGGTGCGTTCGGTGCGGTTGTCGCCGAACTCATAGTATACCGCGTCCTTTATCGCGTCCGGCAGATACTGCTGCGGAGCCCAGTGGTTGCGGTATGTGTGCGGATAGATATAGAACTGTCCTTTGTTCGGGTTATCCTCGCCGTCACAGTGGACATTCTGTAATTGCCTCGGAACGGGTCCCGTGCGGCCTTTCTGCACATCGGCCATCGCGGCGTTTATCCCGTTGTAGGCGGAGTTTGATTTCGGGCTCGTCGCCACAAGCACAACCGCATCCGCGAGCGGTATCCGCGCCTCGGGCAGTCCGAGCATATTCGCCGCGTCAACGGCGGCTTTTACTATAGGTATTATCTGCGGATACGCAAGCCCCACATCCTCGCACGCGCAGACCATCAGCCTGCGGCACGCGCTGACAAGGTCGCCCGCTTCGAGCAGCCGCGCCAGATAGTGGAGCGCCGCGTTCGGGTCTGAGCCGCGCATCGATTTCTGATATGCGGAGATTATGTCGTAGTGCTCATCGCCCTCGCGGTCGTATCGCATCGCGCTGTGCTGGGTCAGCTCCTGCGCGCGCTGAAGAGTTATCTTGCAAACTCCGCTTTCATCGGCAGGGGAGGAGAGCACGCACAGCTCAACGGAGTTTATCGCCTTTCGCACATCACCGCCGCAGGCGTTGGCAATGTGTTCAAACACTCCGTCCTCTATATCATATGTCTCGTGCCGCTCGGTGCCTATATAATCAAATGCACGCCTGACGGCGGGAATGACATCCCCCGCCGAGACAAATTTGAATTCAAACACGGTCGAGCGGCTGAGAATCGCGTTGTATATATAAAAATACGGGTTCTCGGTCGTCGACGCTATAAGCGTTATGTCGCCGTTTTCTATGTATTCGAGCAGCGTCTGCTGCTGCTTCTTGTTAAAATACTGGATCTCGTCGAGATAGAGCAGAATGCCGTTGGGTGCGACGAATGTGTTGAGCTTCGCGACAACATCTTTTATGTCTGCCGTCGAAGCGGTCGTGCCGTTTAATTTGACGAGATGGCGGTCGGTCGTCTTTGCGATGATGCTCGCGAGAGTCGTTTTGCCGACTCCGGACGGACCGTAAAAGACCATGTTCGGCAGCTCGCCCGAAAGTATAATATTTCTCAGCGGCTTGCCCTCGCCGAGCAGATGCCTCTGACCGACGATATCGTCGATAGTCTGTGGGCGCATTCTCTGCGCCAGCGGTGCTGACATGATCTTCCTCCTCTCCGCTTGCTACAGTACCATATTATATTAAATTTTAACGATTTAGTCAACATGATTTAAAAAGTGTGCGGATTTGATGAATAACTTGTGAAAAGGGAATAAACAAATATATAATCTTTAGAGAAAATATTGACAGCGCAAAAAAATCTGTTATTATGAACTTGAAAGGAGAATCGGTATGAAAAAGAAACGCACGAAAAAAGAGATAACCAACCGTGAGATGTGGCTGGGTATACTGATAGCGATTTTTGGCGCGGTCGTTGACTTCTGCTTTTTCGGCTTCAGCTATTCCGCCGACCCGCAGGGCGAGCATGGAGAGATAACCACCGCATCTATAGTACTCTCAGTTATATGGATCGCACTTTCGCTCGCGGGCGCGTTCTTAATGAGCTGTTTCTTGAATGACAGAAGCTTCCTCTTCGGCTTTACCGGCTATCTGATACTCTCGCTCGTTGTTGTCTATCCGCTGCTCTACGGCTACTGTGCGTCGCTCTATCCTGCGTATGGGCTGATTGCCGAAAAGTTATTCCGCAGCAAGACTATGCTCGAAAATATGCCCGATTCGTCTCTGATATTCGAGCCTCTGCGCATCGCGGCGGTCTATGCGCTGTATTTTTTAGGAAGATATTGCACGAAGAAAAGAAAAATGACCGAATAAAAATAATTGCAAAAAACGCTCCCATCCGAACTTTATTCGAATGGGAGCACGCTTTTTTTGTTTGCCGAAAATAATCACACGATAAAAAATCGGGTTAGCTTTCTGATGAAATATACGATGTATAAACAAGTTCGCCGCTTTCGTTAAAGAAGTCAGCCTTGCCGACCGTCCTTGTGTTTCCCGACGCATCCGTGCCGATATCATCGATGAAGATGATGAAGTCTTGTGCCGGAGGAATTTTTCTCGTCTTTTCGGACTTTTCACCGTTTTCAAGAAGAGTGTATGTGCATTTTGCTATCCCCGCACTGTTGTCGGAAAAGAACACGAATCTGCCGCGCTCGGAGCCGTTGCGGGGAGGAACCAAAAGCGAACCGACCTTGACTGATGCTTTTTCGGAATATGTTTTCAACGCGAGATGATATCGCCCGGTATGCTTGATGAAAAGAAACGGTTGCTCATCAAAAATAAAAAGTTCCTGATATTCGTCGTCTCCGTTGAGGGACAGCGCATAGTATCTGTGTGGGTCCTTTGAGTCTGATATATAGTCAAATTCCGTAGACTTTTTGCTGCTGCTTTCGATGCAAACTTTTTCCATATCACCGTCAGTGTCAATCAGAAAATATATTCCGTAGCCTCCGAGGATTAGAACTGCGGCTGTAAGGATACAAATGACAGATTTTATCGTTTTTTTCATACGGTACCTCTGTAATTTTAAAAATTGAAAGTAACATAGTCAGAAACTTGCCATGTTTTTTCAACTTTTGATGGTGTAAGCGTAAGACCGCCTGTCTTGTCGCTATTTACAGTAACAGAAACTGAGATTGAAGCTGTAGTATATGTATGAACATAATAACTATAGGCTTTTCTAGTAGAAGTTTTTGCTTCTCCATAGCAAGTTGTTGTTAAAGAGCAGGAAGTCATTTGTGCGGTTCCGGCAGGATCGTCTTTTACTTTATACTTTACATAAGAATCATTACAATCTTCACGCCAAAATTCCTTTCCTTTTCTTCCGACCGTAGATGCACCAGGAGCAACCTTATGGTTATAATAAGAACTAAAATAATCCGTATGTATATCTAATGTGGAATGAACATTTTGTAACATCCAGTCTTCTCCGCTTGCTGGATATTTTTTGCCTCCGGTAGAAGAGTTCTTTGACCAAGTACCTTTGGAAACAATCTTATATTCATATCCACCCTTTTTACTGTCTTTTTTGCCGGTTTTAGTTACAGTGGTTGTTAGAGTAAAATTACCACTTCCACCTTTGCCGGGATTGGGACTTTTTGCTGATTCTGCTGAGGCGGTCATTACAAAAGGATTTTTACTTTCTTCTTTTGCTACCACTCGCTCATAATGCCCATCGACAAATACAAGGGGAGCAGTTGTTTTACTTATGGCGACAAATTGTTCACCTTGTTCAATATTATTAAGAATAATGTCCTTGCCTTCTGGATCGGAAATAAATTTTTCCAACTTATATTTTTCATTTTCAGCAGAAATCTGATTAATAAAATTTGCTTTGTTAGAAATCGAAACAATAATATTTTTACCATTCTGCACATATATGTCTAAATACTTACAATTAACTTCTTCATGTAGTTCTTCATAGTAATTAGTTGATTTTGCGGCAAAGGTAGGAAAAATCAAAGAACGATTATAGAACATAAAAATCCTGAAAAAATCTTTTTAATACATTTCAACATAGAAACATCGCCTTTCATTTTTTTTAGTTTATAGCCGCTTTTGTTCAGCTATATTATTATTTTAAAGCGAAATACAATAAATGTCAACAAATTCTTAAAAAATTTTCTAATTTCTGATTAACACGCGCAATATCAGCTTTTATAAGAAAAGCTCCCACCCGAACAGTTTTTCGGGTGGGAGCGTCACGTTATAACTTTTTATCAGCCGAACAGCAGGAGCAGGAAACCGGCGGCAACAGCCGAGCCGATAACGCCCGCGACGTTCGGACCCATTGCGTGCATGAGCAGGAAGTTCGTCGGGTTTGCCTTGCGTCCCTCGACCTGCGAGACGCGCGCCGCCATGGGAACGGCGGATACGCCTGCGGAGCCGATAAGGGGATTGACCTTGCCCTTGGTGATAAGGTACATGAGCTTGCCGAGAAGCACGCCGCCTGCGGTCGAGAAGCAGAATGCAGTCAGACCGAGGATAATGATGAATATGGTCTGCTTCGACAGGAAGGTCTGACCGTTCGCCGTTGCGCCGACGGTAACGCCGAGCAGGATGGTGACGATGTTGGTCAGTGCGTTCTGTGCGGTGTCGCTGAGTCTTTCAACAACGCCGCTCTCTCTGAACAGGTTGCCGAGCATGAGCATACCGATAAGCGGAGCGACGGAGGGAAGCATGAAAGCGCAGATGACAAGCACGACGACGGGGAAGATTATCTTCTCTGTCTTGCTGACAGTTCTGAGCTGCTTCATCTCGACCGAGCGCTCTTTCTTTGTGGTGAGCAGCTTCATGATCGGGGGCTGAATGATCGGGATAAGAGCCATATACGAATATGCCGCAACGGCTATGGGAGCGAGCAGGTGAGCTGCAAGCTTTGATGCAAGGAATATGGCGGTCGGACCGTCCGCGCCGCCGATGATGCCGATAGCGGCAGCCTCCTGCGGAGTGAAGCCGAGCAGGATAGCGATGGTGAACGCAACATAGATGCCGAGCTGAGCGGCAGCGCCGAGCAGCAGGCTCATCGGGTTTGCGAGCAGGGGACCGAAGTCCGTCATCGCGCCGACGCCCATGAAGATAAGGCACGGGAAGATACTGCTCTTGACGCCTGCGTAGATAAGGCGCAGGATTCCGATGTCATACCAGTGCGCGCCCTCCCGTATCGTCGTACTCAGCGGGTCGATGATACCGGTCGGGTCATCCATAAGACCTGCGCCGGGCAGGTTCGCGAGCAGGATGCCGAACGCGATGGGAAGAAGCAGCAGCGGTTCGAATTTTTTAGCGATGGCCAGATAGAGCAGGACGAACGATACGAGGATCATTACGCCCTCTCTCCAGGTGAGCATGGCGAGACCCGAGCTCTCCCAGAAGCCTTTCAAGATTCCGAGTATGTCCATTTGCTATCCCCCTTAGCCGACTACGGCGAGCAGTGCGTCCGTAGCGACGGTCGAGCCCTTCTGGACGGCGAGCTGCTTTACTGTGCCGTCGCAGGGAGCGACTATTTCGTTTTCCATCTTCATAGCCTCAAGAATGAGGATGACTTCGCCAGCCTTGACGGCAGAGCCGACCGAGACATTGACGCTCAGTATCGTGCCGGGCATGGGCGCAAGAACCTTCTGACCGTCTGCGGCTGCTGCGGGAGCGGCGGCAGGAGCGGGAGCTGCTGCGGGGGCAGCGGGTGCGGCTGCGGCAACGGGAGCTGCGGGAGCGGCGTCGGTAACAGCGGTGATAACGGCGTCGGTCTCCTCGACCTCAACCTCGTAGTTTTTGCCGTTTAATGTAACAACATATTTCATGATGATCGTTCCTTTCAGGTGTTGGCGGCGAGCCGCATCAGTCTTTCTTCTTTATGGATTTGAACAGCAGCCTGTTGAGCGGGATGCCGCTCTCGTCGCTGACTATAGCCATGATGACCGCGGCGGTCGGCTCGTCAACGCCGTCAAGTTCGAGCGTGCCCTGCGACTGAGTGCCGGGCAGAGGAGTTCCGGCAGCAGCGCTCTGCTGCACGGGTGCGGGTTCATCGGAAGCGGCATTCTTCTTGCCCTTCTTGCCTGCAAGATTCTCGCCGAGTCTGACGACGCGGGAGATTATCATTATCAGCACGGCAAGGATGATGAGCAGCATGAATACCATAAGTATTCCGAAGAGGGAGACCTGAAGAGCGAAAACAAGCTTTTCGCCCAGGGGCATACCCATGTCAAAATTATCAAACATTGATAAAACCTATCCTTTCTGCCGAGGCTCAGTCGAGTCTCTCTATCTTGTATGTGAAAGTGTTCTTCTTTCTCTCGTCACGCTTGTCGAAGAAAGCTTCCGCCTGAGTCGGGAAAGCGATATAGGAGAGAACATCCTCGTCGCAGGTCGCTCTGTCGCCGAGATACTCTCTCGCGGCGGGGAGACCGGGCTCAAGCAGGTCTGCGTAGCGGCAGGTTATCGGCTCTTCGTCGCCGAGAACCTTCTTCTGGAGCTCCTCGTTTATCTTGCCGGGAGCCTTGCCGTATTCGCCCTTGATATAGTTCTTGACTTCCTTGGAGATGTTCTTGTATCTCTCGCCCGCGAGCACGTTTGCGGTCGCCTGGACGCCGACCATCTGGCTCATCGGGGTGACGAGCGGAGGATAACCGAGGTCTTCGCGGACTCTCGGAGTCTCTGCGAGAACTTCGTCGAGCTTGTCGAGCTTGTTCTGAGCGGTGAGCTGAGCAACAAGGTTCGAGAGCATTCCGCCGGGGATCTGATAGTTGAGCGCGTCGGTCTGGGTGGTCAGCACGACGGGGTTGAGCAGACCGCTCTTGAGCGCGTCGTTGCGGACGGGCTTGAAGAAATCGTTTATCTTCTTAAGCTGAGCCATATCGAGCGGAACTTCGTAGCCCTCTTTCTGGAGGATATAAGCCATGGTCTCTGTGGGCGGCTGAGAGGTGCCGTTGGAGAAGCAGGAGATAGCGGTGTCGATAACATCCGCGCCGGCTTCAACAGCCTTCTGCAATGTCACAGGGCCGAGACCCGTGGTCGAGTGGGTGTGGACGATAACGGGGAGGCTGATGTTCTCCTTTATGCCCTTGACAAGATCATATGCCGTCTGGGGATCCATGATGCCCGCCATGTCCTTTATGCACACGGACTGAACGCCCATGCTCTCGAGATCCTTTGCAAGCTTGATGTAGCTCTCGATGTTGTGGATGGGGCTCGTGGTGTAGCAGATTGTGCCAGATGCGTGAGCGCCGCACTTGATAGTCTCGTCAACGGCGGTCTCGATGTTTCTCAGGTCGTTGAGCGCATCGAATATACGGATGATGTCGATGCCGTTTTCAACGCTCTTTCTGACGAAAAGGCGAACGACATCGTCGGGATAATGCTTGTAGCCCAGAAGGTTCTGACCTCTGAGGAGCATCTGCAGCTTGGTGTTCGGGCACGCCTTGCGGATCTTGCGCAGGCGCTCCCACGGATCTTCGTTGAGATAGCGCAGGCAGGAGTCGAACGTAGCGCCGCCCCAGCACTCGAGCGAATAGTAGCCCGCCTTGTCAAGCTCGGGCAGTATTGCCTCGAAATCCTCATAGGGCATACGGGTCGCGATAAGCGACTGGTTCGCGTCTCTGAGGACAGTCTCAGTGAAATTTACTTTCATATATTTCGCTCTCCTTTGGATTTTATAAACTTATTTGAATCAGAACTCGATGCGCGAAGCGATGTAGCTTTCGAGCTCGTCTATTGCGATGCGCTCCTGCTTCATCGTGTCGCGGTCGCGCACTGTCACGCAGTGATCATCGACGGAGTCGAAGTCATAGGTGATGCACAGCGGAGTACCGATCTCGTCCTGGCGGCGATAGCGCTTGCCGATGGAGCCGGTCTCGTCGAAATCGACCATGAACTTGCGGCTCAGGTCGTCGCAGATTTTTACAGCCTCTTCCGAAAGCTTCTTCGAGAGGGGAAGCACCGCAGCCTTGTAGGGCGCGACGACGGGGGAGAGATGGAGCACCACGCGGGTGTCGTTCTTCTCTGCGTCGATAACTTCCTCGTCATATGCTTCGCAGAGCAGCGCGAGTACGGTTCTGTCGAGTCCGTAGGTGGACTCTATAATATAGGGAATGAACTTCTCGTTTGTCTCGGGGTCGAGATAGTCCATCTTCTGACCGCTGTATTCCTGATGTCTCGTCAGGTCGAAGTCCGTTCTGTTGTGGGTGCCGTTTATCTCGCCCCAGCCGAACGGGAAGAGGAACTCGATATCGCACGCGGCTTTCGCGTAGTGGGCGAGCTTCTCGTGGTCGTGGAAGCGAAGATGCTCGGGAGCTATGCCGAGATCCTCGAAGTATTTTCTGCCGAACTGCTTGAAGTAGTCGTAGAGCTCATTGTCCGAGCCCTTCTTGCAGAAGGTCTGGAACTCCATCTGCTCGAACTCTATCGTTCTGAAGGTGAAGTTGCCGGGGGTTATCTCGTTTCTGAACGCCTTGCCGATCTGGCCGATGCTGAAGGGCAGCTTCGCTCTCATCGAACGCTGGACGTTGAGGAAGTTTACATATTCACCCTGCGCGTTTTCGGGGCGCAGATAGATAACGCTCTTTGCGTCGTTGGTGACTCCGCGGTAGGTCTGGAACATGAGGTTGAATTCTCTTATGTCCGTGAAATTGTGCTTGCCGCAGTGGGGGCAGGGGATCGAATGAGCCTTGATGAACTCAAACATCTCCTCTTTTGTCATCTTGTCGGGGTGCGCGTCGGGATCGAAGTTCTCGATGAGCGTGTCCGCTCTGTGACGCATTTTGCACTCCTTGCAGTCGAGAAGCGGATCGGAGAAGCTGGCGATGTGACCGCTTGCCTCCCAGACTTTCGGATGCATGAGAATGTCTGCGTCAACTTCGTAGCTGTTTCTGCGCTCCTGAATGAATCTCTTGCGCCAGGTGTCCTTGACGTTGTTCTTCATTCTTGCGCCGAGCGGGCCGTAATCCCAGGTGTTTGCAAGTCCGCCGTAGATGTCGCTGCCGGCGAAAATGAAGCCTCTGTTTTTACACAGAGCGACGATTTTTTCCATTGTTTTTTCGGTATTATTTAGCATAAGCGCTTACTCCCCTATTATTCATTGTAGCCTATAATAATCTAAAAAATGCCAAAAGTCAAGGCGCGTAAAAGAGATTTTGAGCCCTTGTCCGCCCGCCTTTTTGTGCGCTTTTTCGGCTATGTATTTTTGTCTGTGCATTTTGCCGAAAATAATGCTGCGAAAGGGCTCAAAAACATAAACAGTAACGAAATATCGATATAAAAAGCGCAATAAAAACTTTTTCGCCAAAGCTGTTATAAAAAATATTTTTTTGCCCGTTCGGGGCTTTTTCAACACCGTATTGACAAATCCGTGTTTTAATGTAAAATTATAGTATTATCTATAATGGGTAGATATTTGAGAAAACAATGCAAAGAGGGGAAGACTGTGGCAAGACAGGAATCAAAAGTTTCGTCATTCTTTCAGAAGATAGGTCCGATGGTGGGCTACAATGCCGCGAGCATACTTTTCGGCGGCGGCGGATACATCATCTCGCTCTATTTTTTGTCGTTTTTGACCGAGGTCGAAAAGCTCAGCGTCGATCAGGCGGGCATGGTTATCGCCATGGCTCATATCTGGGACGCCGTCACCGACCCCGTCATGGGTATTATAACCGACCGCACGCGTTCGAAATACGGCAGACACAGAAGATATCTGCTCTGGGGCGTTATCCCGATAGCCGTCTCGTATTTCTGCCTGTGGAACTCGTTCGGCATCTCCGCGACCGGCAACAAGACCGCGACGATGCTCTACTACATGCTCGCGTATATGCTCTATAACACGGCGCTGACTCTCGTCACCGTGCCGCATGTTGCGATGCTGCCCGTTATCGCGCCCGATTATTCCCTGCGCACTCAGTATAACTCCGTGCAGTATATAATGAACTCCGTCGGCATGGTCTCGTCGTTCCTGCTCGTGTCGCTGTCGCTCGGCTTTACGAACATGGAGATGACCGCCGCGTCAAGACCGAAGTTCATGTTCTTCGGCGCAGTATTGTGCCTGTGGTTCTCGCTGCCGCTGCTCGTGACTTTCAAATGCACGAAAGAGCCGAGCTCGCTCGACATGAAGCTGCCGCCTTTCAACGCGACGATGCTCCTTGAAGAGTACAAGCAGGTTTTCCGCAACAAGGCGTTCAGACGCTATTTCGTCCTGAGCTCGATGTACACCATGGCAAAGGGCTTTTATGCAAACTCCAACCAGTATTTCATCAAATACAGTGCCCAGCGTTTCGGCTATTTCAACACCCTGCAAACGATTGCGGGCGCGGCTGAGGCATCCGGCTTCCCTGTCAACTACCTGCTGACGATGAAAAAGGGCAAGCAGCTGTGCGGAAAGCTCCTGACTCCGCTCATGGCGGCAGGACTTATCATGAACCTGTTCATCGGCAAGAGCACTCCGCTCTGGGTAGTCATTGTTTCGATAATCCTCTATAACTTCGGCTTCTCCGGCCCCGGCTTCACCGCCACAAATATCCAGCCCGATGTCACGGATGTTGACGAGATGATAACCGGACGCCGCCGCGAGGGCGTTATCTCAACTTTCAACACGCTCATCAAAAAGACTATAAACGGTCTTATGAGCGCGTTCACCGGATTTATTCTCAAGGGCTTCGGTTTCCGCACGGGCGCAGAGGGCGCGAACGCCCTCGAACAGACCGCAAAGGGTATATTCGGACTGAAGGTGACCTACTGTATCCTGCCGCTCATCTTCGTCGGTCTCGTCTATGTCTGCGTGTTCACTTATAAGATGACCCGCGAGGATCACAAGATGATAACCGAGGCTATAAAAGAGAAGAAAGAGACCGGCAAGTGCTCGCTGACCCCCGAGCAGATGAAGCGCTGCGAGGAGATAGCGGGTCAGAGCTTCGGCGATATGTGGATCGGCAAACCCTCCGCAGAGACCCTTGTGACCGAGCTTGACTAAAAGACCCATGAAAGGATCAATAAATTGTCTACCAAGAAAGAAAACATCAGAAATTTCAGCATCATAGCGCATATCGACCACGGCAAATCGACCCTCGCGGACAGGCTCCTCGAGCTCACCGATTCCGTGGCGAAGCGCGATATGACCGCTCAGATACTTGATAACATGGATCTTGAGCGCGAGCGCGGAATCACGATAAAGGCGCACGCGGTCAAAATGGACTATACCGCGAGCGACGGCGAGGTTTATGAGCTGAATCTTATAGACACTCCCGGCCATGTTGACTTCAACTACGAAGTCTCGCGCTCTCTTGCCGCCTGCGAGGGCGCGGTGCTCATAATCGACGCGTCGCAGGGAATTGAAGCGCAGACGCTCGCGAACACATATTTGGCGCTCGACCACGACCTTGAGATAGTCCCCGTTATCAATAAAATAGACCTGCCCGCCGCCGACCCCGACAGAGTTGCCGCCGAGGTCGAGGAGGTCATAGGTCTTGATTGCTCTAACGCACCGCGCGTCTCGGCAAAGACGGGCGAGAATGTCGAAGAGGTGCTCGAACGCATCGTTCTTGATATCCCCGCGCCCGTGACTGATGACAACGCGCCGCTCAGAGCACTCATATTCGATTCTGTCTATGACAGCTACAAGGGCGTTATCGTCTATGTCAGAATAAAAGAGGGCAAGATAAAGCCCGGCGACACCATGCGCATGATGGCGACCGGTGCGCAGTTCACGGTCGTTGAAGTCGGCTATATGCGCGCCACGAGCATGGAGCCCGCCGATGAACTGACCTCCGGCGAGGTCGGCTATATCACCGCCTCGATAAAGACCGTCAGCGACGCCCGCGTCGGCGATACCGTAACG
>JBNMIN010000012.1:0-31256 GCA_050873305.1 Oscillospiraceae bacterium | reverse complement strand
TTCAGAAAGGGCGAAACAAATATTTTCTATTATTTTAGTTTATTTATCTGTTTACATTGAAGCTCAAAAATGTTACTATATTCGTGGTGTCATTTGACCAATGCCATACGTTCAAACGTTTATTAAAATAGGGAGGAACATAGAATGGCAAGAATAGCAAAGAGCATGGACGGCAACAATGCTGCTGCATATGTGTCGTACGCGTTCACAGAGGTTGCCGGTATCTACCCGATAACCCCTTCGAGCCCCATGGCTGACTATGTTGATCAGTGGTCGGCAAAGGGCATGAAAAACATTTTCGGCACGACCGTCAAGGTCGCCGAGATGCAGTCCGAAGCAGGCGCTGCCGGAACCGTTCACGGTTCTCTGGCCGCAGGTGCTCTCACAACCACCTACACCGCTTCTCAGGGTCTGCTCCTCATGATCCCCAATATGTATAAGATCGCAGGCGAGCTGCTTCCCGCAGTTTTCCACGTATCCGCAAGATGCGTCGCTTCTCACGCTCTTAACATCTTCGGCGATCATTCCGACGTCTATGCATGTCGTCAGACCGGTTTCGCAATGCTTGCAGAAACCAACCCGCAGGAGGTCATGGACCTCGGCGCTGTTGCGCACCTCGCTGCAATCAAGGGACGCGTTCCCTTCATCAACTTCTTCGACGGCTTCCGTACCTCTCACGAGATACAGAAGATCCAGGTCTGGGATTACGAAGACCTCAAGGAGATGTGCGACATGGACGCTGTTGAGGCGTTCAGGAAGCGCGCTCTCAACCCCGAGCGTCCCGTAATGCGCGGCTCTCACGAGAACGGTGATATCTTCTTCCAGCACCGTGAGGCCTGCAACAAGTATTATGACGCTATCCCCGGCATCGTCGAGGAGTATATGGACAAGGTCAACGCCAAGCTCGGCACTGACTACAAGCCCTTCAACTACTACGGCGCTCCCGTCGCTGACAGAGTCATCGTCGCTATGGGCTCCATCTGCGACGTTGCAGAGGAAGTTATCGACTATCTCACCGCCAAGGGCGAGAAGGTCGGTCTCGTCAAGGTTCGCCTTTACAGACCCTTCTCCGCTGACAGACTTGTCGCAGCTATCCCCGCAACCGCCAAGAAGATTGCTGTTCTCGACAGAACAAAGGAGCCCGGCGCTCTCGGCGAGCCCCTCTATCTTGACGTTGTTACCGCTCTTGCTACAAAGGGCGTGACCGCAAAGGTCTGCGGCGGCCGTTACGGCCTCGGTTCCAAGGACACTCCGCCTTCAAGCGTGTTCGCTGTCTATGACGAGCTCAAGAAGGACGAGCCCAAGAACCAGTTCACTATCGGCATCAACGATGATGTTACCCACCTGTCCCTCGAGGAGAAGGAAGCTCCCAACACCGCAGCTCCCGGCACCATCGAGTGCAAGTTCTGGGGTCTCGGCGGCGACGGCACAGTCGGCGCGAACAAGGACTCCATCAAGATCATCGGCGACCACACCGATAAGTACATTCAGGCTTACTTCCAGTATGACTCGAAGAAGACGGGCGGTATCACCATCTCCCACCTTCGTTTCGGCGACAACCCGATAAAGAGCCCCTACTATATCAACAAGGCTGACTTCGTTGCCTGCCACAACCCCTCCTATGTCGAGAAGGGCTACAAGATGGTCAACGATGTTAAGCCCGGCGGCGTTTTCCTCATCAACTGCCAGTGGGACGCTGATGAGCTCAACGAGAAGATGCCCGCAGAGGCTAAGCGCTACATAGCCAAGAACAACATCCAGCTCTACACCGCCAACGCTATCGATATCGCGGCAAAGATCGGTCTGGGCAAGCGCACCAACACTGTTCTTCAGTCCGCATTCTTCTCCCTTGCCAAGATTCTTCCCGAGGAAGAGGCTATCGGCTACATGAAGGAGAAGGCCCAGAAGTTCATGAAGAAGGGCAAAGAGATAGTCGAGATGAACGAGAAGGCTATCGACGCCGGCGCTACCGCATACGTCAAGATCGACGTTCCCGCGGACTGGGCTGACGCTGTTGACGCTCCCAAGGCTGTCAGCGAGAACGGCCCCGAGAAGCTCGTCAAGATGGTCGACTCCATCATGAGACCTGTCGGCCTTATGAACGGCGATTCTCTCCCGGTTTCCGTCTTTGTTGATCACGCAGACGGCACATTCGAGCAGGGCGCATCCGCCTATGAGAAGCGCGGCGTCGCGGTCATGGTTCCCGAGTGGAACGCAGAGACCTGCGCACAGTGCAACCAGTGCTCCTTCGTCTGCCCGCACGCAACTATCCGTCCGTACCTTCTGACCGAAGAAGAGGCTGCCAACGCTCCTGAGGGCGCAGCTATCGTCGACAAGAAGGCCGGCAAGGGCAAGGGCGTCTATAAGTACTCCCTCGCTGTTTCTCCCCTCGACTGCATGGGCTGCGGCGTCTGCGTAGGCGTCTGCCCGACCAACTCACTCAAGATGGTTTCCCGTGAGAGCCAGGATGCGAAGCAGCCCATATTCGATTACATGGTCGCAAACGTCTCCGTCAAGGATGAGGTTGCAGACGGCACTGTTATCGGCAGCCAGTACAAGACTCCGCTGCTCGAGTTCTCCGGTTCCTGCGCAGGCTGCGCCGAGACCGCTTATGCCCGCCTGATAACCCAGCTGTTCGGCGATAAGATGTATATCTCCAACGCCACCGGCTGCTCGTCCATCTGGGGCGGCCCCGCTGCGACTTCCCCCTACACCACCAACAAGGCCGGCCACGGTCCCGCATGGGCTAACTCCCTGTTCGAGGACAACGCTGAGCACGGCTTCGGTATGCTCCTCGGTCAGAATGCTGTCCGCAACAGACTGATCGCAAAGGTCGAGGCTATCGCCGAGTCCGACAAGGCTTCTGACGAGGTCAAGGCTGCTGCTAAGGCATTCCTTGACACGAAGGACGATGTCAAGACCAACGGCGCTGCTGCCGACGCACTTGCCGACGCTATCAAGGATATCGACTGCGCAGACTGCAAGGATATCGTTGAGAACAAGGAGTTCCTCTCCAAGAAGAGCGTCTGGATCTTCGGCGGCGACGGCTGGGCATACGATATCGGTTTCGGCGGCGTTGATCATGTCCTTGCTTCCGGCGAGAACGTCAACATCATGGTCTTCGATACCGAGGTCTATTCCAACACCGGCGGACAGGCTTCCAAGGCATCTCAGATCGGTCAGGTCGCTCAGTTCGCGGCTGCCGGTAAGTCGATAGCCAAGAAGAGCCTTGCCGAGATAGCAATGAGCTACGGCTATGTCTATGTTGCTCAGATCGCTATGGGCGCTAACATGAACCAGACGATAAAGGCAATCGAAGAGGCTGAGGCTTATCCGGGTCCGTCGATCGTTATCGCCTACGCTCCCTGCGAGATGCACTCCATCAAGGGCGGCATGGTCAACTGCCAGAAGGAAATGAAGAGAGCTGTTGAGTGCGGCTACTGGAATATGTTCCGCTTCAACCCGATGCTCAAGGCAGAGGGCAAGAATCCCTTCACCATCGACAGCAAGCAGCCTGTCACCGAAGAGTATCGCAATTTCCTGCTCAACGAGGCTCGTTATTCCTCGCTGACCCGCTCGTTCCCCGAGCGCGCAGAGAAGCTGTTCAGCGAAGCTGAAGTCAAGAGCGTCGAGAGATATGAGCACCTGCTCAGACTCAAGGACCTCTATGCACCGAAGGCTGACTGATAAATAAACACAATAACGGTTTTCCGCCGCGCTCCAAAAGAGTGCGGCGGTTTTTTGTTCAATTCGTCGGTTTATTTCTTTGCCACGCTATGATATAATTTATACAATAATATATCTTGCGCAGAGAGGAGTAAGGATATGGGAAAAAGCGTAGTTATTGTCGGGGCGAATCAGTCCTCGCTCGTGCTCGCGCGTCTGCTCGGCGAAAAGGGCTTTAATGTGCGCGTATATGAAAAAGAAGCGCGCGAGAATGTTGCCTACGACTGGCACGATGACATGCACCCGTCGGCTTTTGCGGCGGCGGATATCCCTCTGCCCGATGAGCCGTTCTGGTTTCCGAAGGGCGATTGGAGCTTCGTCTCGCCCGACGAGAAGAGCATCACGCGAATCCATCAGGATCCGGAGCGCGTTGACTGGTCAATAGAGCGCAGGAAGTTCAACGACTATCTTTATTCCCGCGCCGAGGGCTATGCCGAGTTTCACTATAGCTCGGCGGCAAAGCGGGTTATAATTGAGTCCGGGCGCGTTGCCGGCATAGAGCTGGAGAGCGGCGAGAAAGTATATTCCGACCTCGTTGTTGACATCTCAGGCGCAGCCTCCGCCTGCCGCAGGAGTCTGCCGGCAGAGTTCAAAATACAGCGTGAGACCGAAAAGGGCGATTTGTTCCGCGCGTGGCGCGCATTTGTGACCCGTGCGCCCGGCGTGCCCGACCCCGAATATACCAACAAAGCATATCTGAAGCATCTCGGCGAAGCTGGCATCTCATGGTGCATCTGGGATCAGCCCTCCGACACCGTGAACCTGCTCATCGGACGCATAGATGAACTCAGCGATTCGGAATTCGACCGCGCGTATGCGGCGCTCAAGAAAGACAATCCGATAATCGGCGACACGGTCGTGCGCGGAGACAGAATGTGTACTATCCCCGTCAGGCGTCCGATATCGAAGATGTTCGCGGACGGCTATGTTCTGCTCGGCGACAGCGCGTTTATGACAATCCCCATGCTCGGAAGCGGTATGGCGAGCGGCATAAGGGCGGCGAAGATACTCTCAGATGTGCTCGTCTCCGGCGGCGACAAGCCGTTTTCGTCCCGCAACCTCTACCGCTATCAGCGGCAGTTCATGCAGGAGATGGGCGCGAAATTCAGCGGCGTTGAGATGCTCAAGAACTGGCTGCTCGGCGCGCCGTCCGACAAAGTCTCGTTCCTGTTCGACAAAGGACTTTTGAGCGAAGAGGATTTGAAACGCAGCTGCGTGGGCGAGATAGTCAGGCTCACCCCGAAATCGATAGTTCAAAAAGGCGTGCGCGGCGCGACTCAGCTACCTCTGCTCATGGCACTGTGCGGGTTGCTGATGAAAATCGACATTCAGATACGCACGGCTAAAAATATGCCTGCCGAATACTCGCCCGATTCATTTGCCGCATGGCAGAAGAAATACTCCAAGGCGTTCGGCAGGGAGATATAAAGCGGGTAATTATTTTGGATAAAGCAAAAAAGAAAAGAATAATAGTTTATGTCTCGACGATAATTTTGTCTATAGTCTATCTGTTCACCGCATACAAAATTGCCATAGGCAACGGCGTTTTCGGCGACAAGGATGACGTTGTCTCCGTGCGTGCAAAGGTGCTGCGCATCACGGACGAAAAAGAAACCGTCAGCGAAGAAGAAAGCGGCGGAAAAATCAGCATGCAGTACATATTCTTCGAGGCGAAGGCAACCTCCGGCAAGGTGCGCGGCAAGACCCTCTACGCCGTTCAGGAGAAGGATATGCTCTACGGTCTGCCCCAGCCCGAGGTCGAGGTCGGCGACAAGGTAATTCTCGTCTATGACCCGAACGACGAGGGCACGGCGGACTACTACCTCTCCGACTTCTCGCGAATAACGCCGCTCGTTATGCTCTGCGCGTTTTTCTTTCTGCTGATACTGATTTTCGGGCGCAAAAAGGGACTCGACACGATTATATCGCTCG
This sequence comes from Oscillospiraceae bacterium, assembly GCA_050873305.1. Lineage (GTDB taxonomy): Bacteria > Bacillota > Clostridia > Oscillospirales > Acutalibacteraceae > CAG-177. The sequence goes on along the minus strand of JBNMIN010000012.1, from coordinate 25,598 downwards.
TGTTCACCTGTCTTGCCGTGTTTATTAACCTAATCCCGGCGATACTCAACGGGCAGAACATCTACGTCTGGTCGATAGTCACCTGCGTCTATATCACGGTCATGACGCTCGTTCTGATTGAGGGCTTGAACGTCAAGTGCCTTGCCGCGGGAGTCGGATGCGTGGGCGGAGTGCTCGTCGCGGGCGCGCTCGAGCTGCTGCTGCGCGATCAGATAAAAATGTCCGGCGTGCTCGACTCGGAGTGGCTGTATCTCTACAATCTCCGCAAAGACAACCCGATTGACCTCAAGGCGATAATTTTCGCGATGATAATCGTCGGCGCGGTCGGCGCGGTGATGGATGTTGCGATGTCGATAGCCTCGTCGCTGTGCGAGATAAACGAAAAATCGCCCGATCTCCCGGCGCGCGAGCTGCTGAAATCCGGGCTCACCATCGGTCGCGACATAATGGGCACGATGGCTAACACACTCGTGCTCGCCTATATCGGCTCGGCGCTCTGCTGCATGCTCCTCATGGTCACTTACAGCAGCAATGTCAGCCAGATACTCAACCGCGAGCAGATAGCCGTTGAGATTCTTCAGGCGCTCGCCGGCTCGATAGGCATTCTCGCCGCCCTGCCGCTGACCGCGATAACAAGCGTGCTCTGTCTCAAGCCGCTGAACCGCATTAAACGAAGCGTTCATTGAACAAATTATCATCCGATGATATCATTTCATTGAGGTGATAAAAATGGACTGCAAAAAATCCGGCGCACTCATCCGCAGACTGCGCCTCGGCAAGGATATGACCCAATCGGCGCTCGCCGAGAAACTCGGCGTCAGCGTTCAGGCGGTGTCCAAATGGGAGCGCGGGCTGGGATATCCCGATGTGTCGCTGATAAACGATCTGAGCTCGATTCTCGGCGTGGACGCGAAAGGGCTGCTCTGCGGCGAGCTGAGCGAAAACGCGTGCGATTCGGGCAACATGAAGAGGATAAAATTCTTCATCTGCCCGGAATGCGGCGCGGTATTCACGGGCACAGGAAATGCGGAATTTTCATGCTGCGGCAGAAAGCTTGAACCGCTGAAAGCGCAGGAATCAGACAGAGAACACACATTAAACATTGAGCGCACCGACGGCGGGATATATCTGACATTCGACCACGGCATGACAAAGGAGCACCACATAGCATTCATCGCATATGTGAATTGCGACCGCGTCCTGCTTGTGCGGCTCTATCCCGAACAGAGTCCCGAGGTTCTTCTGCCCGCTCTCTATGGCGGGAGATACTATTTCTACTGCACCAAGCACGGACTGTTCGTGAAATAAAAGAAACCACCCTGCATAACCGGGTGTTCGCAAAACAGATTTGCCCGTCTGCTCCGCCTTATCATGCGATAATATGTCTAAACTTGAAATTAACGAGGTAACTTAAAATGGGATACAGGATAGAGCGGTATAAAAACTGCGAACGATTCAACGAACAGTATCAAAGTATTTACAGCTTCCTTTTGGAAGCGGGAAAGTTTAATTACAACGAGCATTTTCATTGGGGTCGTTTCGAATGGATGCACGCGCACAGCTACCTCGACGAGGATAAGCTGACCGATATTGCTATGTTCAGGGATGAAAACGATAATATCGTCGGTTTGATTACTTATGACACAAGCTACGACGACCGAGTATATCTGATACACACAAGCTCGGACAGGCTGCTGCTTGAATACATGATCGATACCGTCCTCAAATCCGAAACAGGCAGAGCAGTTATAAAAGCAAACGGCAAAGATACCGCTCTTTGCCGTATACTGCAGGAAAAGGGATTCGAAAAGAAAGATAGATGTGCGTGCGTTCTGTCTCTGGATCTGTCAAATCATTTGGAATACAGCATACCCGATGCATATACCGTGAGCCCGCAAGGGTTCGCCGCAGACCCGTGGCAATACCAGCTGGTTATTCACAAAGGGTTTGATAACGACGGTATTCCCGAAAAATGGGATGATGAATTTCTAAAATGCATCCCCCACGCGAATGAAGAATTAAAAACCTTTGTAATTGCAAATAATGAATATTGCGCACACTGCGGTTTGTGGTACGCAACAGGTGACACAGCCTACGTTGAACCTGTCGCGACCCTCCCGGAGCACAGAAAACAAGGCTTGGCAAAAGCGGCGATCTATGAAGCCTGCAAGCGCGCAAAAGCACTTGGTGCGAAGCGCGCCGTCGTCGTGTCTGACCTGGAGTTTTATTCCAGAATCGGTTTCACACTTTCCTCGGAAGTATATGCTTGGAAAAAAGGCGATTGAGCCAATTTCGTTTAATTAAACGCACTTCTATACACAAAAAATTGCTATGCAGTGCAAATAACGACGAAAGCCCAGCTGCAAAATGCGTCCGGGCTTAAATTTTTTATGTGCGTAAATATTGTATCAACAGGTACTTTGCTTGCGCTCAGCAATATAATTCAAATTTTTAGGGCGACGCGACTTGATACACCTATATCGCCACACTAAAATTGCATACCACTCAAACGACAAAAGCGGCCGTGCATCTGCACAGCCGCTCATTTTTTCTATCAGACCTCGGGGATCTCAAGCTCTATCTCATGGCCTATCTGAGCGGAACGGTAGATTCCGTCGAGGATAGCCTGGTTGTAGATAGCCTGGCTCGTCGGAACGGGCGCTTCGCCGCCCTCTTTGACAGCGTCGAGGAACTTTCTGACCTTCCAGTAGAACACGCCCTCCTCCGGCTCGGGGAGCATCGGAACGACAGTCTCGACCTGAGCGTCGCCGATGTTTCTGTATATCTTCAGCGGAGCGTCAATGCTGCCCCAGTGACCCGATGACGGTATCTTCAGTCCGGCCTTTGTGCCGAGAACGACGGTGTCGCCCATGGTGTCAACATTCATTGCCCATGCGGTCTTGAAATCGATGGTCAGACCGCCCTCAAGGCGGACAAAGCCCGCTGCGAAATCGTCAACGCCGAAAACATCCTTGTATTTGTAGTCGTCCGCCTTGCCGAAATAATCGGAAAGGAAGCCCGTGACCGTCAGCGGCTTGGGATAGCCCATGCCATTGAGAACCATGTCGAGTGCATAGCAGCCGATGTCGCCGAGCGCGCCTATGCCGCCGGTCTCTTTCTCGATAAAGGTCGTGCCGAACGGGGTCGGGATGCCTCTGCGTCTGCCGCCGCCTATCTGGATATGATAGACCTTGCCGAGCTCGCCGGACTCGATTATGTATTTTATCATCTGCATATTCGGGTTGTAGCGCGGCTGGAAGCCGACGGAGACTATCTTGCCGTTTCTCTTCTCGGCTTTTCTTATCTCGACAGCCTCTTCGAGGGTGACGCACATGGGCTTTTCGAGCAGGACATTGACGCCGTGATCGAGTGCATAAATAGTGCATTCCGCATGGGTCATGTTGTAGGTGCAGACGCTGACTGCGTCAAGCTCCTCGTTGTCAATGAGCTCCTTGTGCGAATGATAGACCCTGACTCCCTCGGGTGCGTTCCACTTTCTGAGGAACTCCTCCGCCTTGCCATCGACAAGATCCGCCACGCCGACAAGCTCAACATCGGGCATCTTGAGATATTCGCTGATGTGGCTCTCGGCTATCCAGCCGGTGCCGATTATACCGACCTTGAGCTTCTTGCTCGTGTCGATACTGTAGTTGTCCTGATCCTTTGTGAAGAGGTTCAGGTCGTTTGCTCTTTTGTCAGACATTTTTTAACCTCGCTTATTTTTACGGGCTACGCCCTTTTTTGCTTATATAATCTCGGCCTCCGAGAATATCATCTTGCGCTCGTCATCGGTCAGCAGACGCGCTTCGCCCTCGCCGAGCGTGCTGTCAAGCTTCAGCGCACCTATCGCCGTTCGGCGAAGCGCAACAACGCTGTTTTCAACGGACGCGAACATTCTCTTGACCTGATGATACTTGCCCTCGCGTATCTGAACACGCACCGCGGGCGGCTCGTCGCTTATCTTTCTGAGCCTCGCGGGCAGGCACTCCGTGCCGTCACCGAGCACCGCACCCTGCCGCAGAATATCGAGCTGTTCTTCGCTTATATCGCTCTCGAGCGCCGCCTCGTATGTTTTATAGACATGGTGGGAGGGCGAGATAAGGCGGTGGGCAAAGTCGCCGTCGTCGGTGATTATCAAAAGCCCCGTTGTGTCCTTGTCGAGCCTGCCGGCGGGAAAAAGTCCGCGTCGACTGAGCTCCGGAGGCAGAAGATCGACTACCGTCGGGCAGTCGGGATCCTTTGCGGCGCTGAGCACGCCGGAGGGCTTGTTGAGCATGATATAGAGATATCGGCGCACGGTGACGGTCTTTCCGCTTATTTTAAGCTCGTCGGAATTGATATCGATCTGCTCGTCGGCTGCAAATATTTTCTTGCCGTTCACCTCGACCGCTCCGCTTCTTATGAGCTGCCTTGCGCCGCTGCGCGAGAGATTCATCTGCTTTGCGACCGTTTTATCGAGCCTGTCCATGCGGCGCCCCCTTTCTCCTGATGAAAGGATTTTACCACAAAACATAAAAATTAACAACATACAAATTAAAAATGCCGCAATATAATTGTTATTTTGCCCTGCCGCCAAAAATATCCGAAAATTAAAAAATTCCGCTTCTAAATGCGCAGGAGCTGTCAATAATAAAACCGAACAGCAGAAATGCGCGGCATTGCCGAGAGAATCTAAAATTTTTATTGCACAACGCCGCCGACGCAGAAAAATGCAGTATAATTTTTTGAAAAAACCCTTTTCAATGGGGCAAAAAGATGATATAATTTAGTGTCGTAAAATGTATTTTATTTCATTCGATTTTTACTGCTTTTTTGATATAAAAACTATATAGGAGTGAACAAATTGGAAAAGTTCGTGCTCAACGGCGGCATACCCCTCAGAGGAGAGGTCAGCATAAGCGGCGCTAAAAATGCGGTCGTAGCTATTCTGCCCGCAACTATCCTCGCTCAGGATGTATGTGTTATTGAAAACATTCCCAACATCAGCGATGTTTATTATATGACAAAAATTCTCGAACAGCTCGGTGCGCGCATAAAGCGCCTGAGCAAGAGTACGCTCGAGATCGACACAAAGGGAGTCAACTCCTACGTCGTGTCGCACGATATGACGAAGCATCTGCGCGCTTCTTATTATTTCATCGGCGCGCTGCTCGGCAGATTCCACCGCGCGAAGGTCGCCATGCCCGGCGGCTGCAACTTCGGCGTGCGCCCGATTGACCGCCACATCAAGGGCTTTGAGCTGCTCGGCTCAACAGTCACGATAGGCGAAAATGCGATAATCGACGCCGCAGCAGAGAGGCTCGAGGGCAGCCCCGTTTATTTCGACGAGGCTTCGGTCGGCGCGACGGTCAATGTTATCCTCGCCGCAGTCAAGGCGAAGGGACTGACCGTTATTGAAAACGCCGCAAAAGAGCCGCACATAGTTGACCTCGCTAACTTTCTCAACTCCATGGGCGCGGACATTCGCGGAGCCGGTACGGATACAATTAAAATCCGCGGAGTCGAGCACATGCACGGCTGCAATTACTCTATAATCCCCGACCAGATCGAGGCGGGCACATATATGGTCGCCGCCGCCGCGACAGACGGAAACGTTCTTATCAAGAATGTCATTCCGAAGCATCTTGAATCCATCTCCGCCAAGCTTATAGAGTGCGGCATCGATGTTATAGAAAACGACGACAGCATCAGAGTCTGCGCGAACGGCAGACCCGGCAAATGCACGATAAAAGCTATGCCCTACCCCGGCTTCCCGACCGATATGCAGCCGCAGATGACCGCTCTTCTGAGCATCGCGGACGGCACGAGCTTCGTCTCCGAGGGCGTTTGGGATAACCGCTTCCGCTATGTCGAGCAGCTGACCCGCATGGGCGCGTCGATAAAGGTCGAGGGCAAGATGGCAGTTATCGAGGGCGTTGAACAGCTCAAGGGCGCCCCCGTCAGAGCAGACGACTTGCGCGCGGGCGCGGCGATGATAATCGCCGGACTCATCGCTAAGGGCACGACCGAGATCGAAGAGATCTCGCACATCGACCGCGGATATGAAAATATCGTCGAAAAGCTCACCGGACTCGGCGCGGACATCCGCCGCGTTGACAGACCCGAACCCGACGATATATCAAGAGCAGTCTAAAAATACAAATGCAAAAATCCTGCATCGGTCATGCCGGCGCAGGATTTTTTAAAGGAGAAAAATATGGCAAAATTCTGTCCGCTCTTCTCTTCGAGCAGCGGCAACTGCATATACATAGGCACTTCCGACGGCGGCATACTCATCGACACGGGAGTCAGCGCGAAAAGAATAACAGGCGCGCTCGAAAATATCGGCGTTTCGCCGGACAGCATCAGCGCGATTTTCATCACCCACGAGCACTCGGACCACATAAACGGACTGCGGGTCTTTGCTGGCAGCAGGAATATTGATGTCTACGCATCGGCGGGCACGCTCAGGGCGCTCGACTCCATGGGCGTACTCAACGGCAAGTTCACCGCGCGCGAGATAAGCGAAAACGGGGCGGAGGCGGCGGGTATATATGTGAAGCCCTTTGCAACGCCGCATGACGCCGCGCAGAGCTGCGGCTACACGGCTGTCACGCCGGACGGCAGGCGCATATCGATAGCGACCGACCTCGGTCATGTGACCGACACGGTGATGAACGCGATTTACGGCAGCGATCTCGTGATGCTCGAATCGAACCACGAGATAGACCTGCTGCGGCGCGGCCCATACCCCTATCCGCTCAAGCAGCGCATACTTTCTGATATAGGGCATCTCTCAAACACGGCGTGCTCCGACGCGGCGGTGAAGCTCCTCGACTCGGGCACGGTGCGATTCATGCTCGGGCATCTGAGCAAGCAGAACAACACGCCCGACCTCGCATATGAGACGACCCACTCGGCGTTCACCATCCACGGCGCAAAGGCGGGCAGCGACTATCTGCTCGGCGTCGCGGGCGACAACGGAAAAGCGATAAGTTTTTAATCGGAGGGCAAGATGTACAACATAGATATCATATGCGTCGGCAAGCTCAAGGAGGACTACCTGCGCGGCGCGTGCGCCGAATATTCAAAGCGCCTTTCGGCGTTCTGCAAGCTGAAAATAACGGAGCTTACCCCCGCTCGTATCCCGGACGACCCGTCGAGGGCGCAGATAGACGCAGCTCTCGCGGACGAGGGAAAGCGCATTTTGCAGCTCATACACCCATCGGCGCGCGTTTACGCGATGTGCATCGAGGGCAGGCAGCTCTCTTCGGAAGAACTCAGCCGCGACATTGAGCAGGCGGCTGTCGGCGGGAGCGGAAACCTCGTTTTTATTATCGGCGGCTCGCACGGACTGACTGACGAGGTCAAGCGCCGCGCGAACTTCAAGCTCTCGATGTCGAAAATGACATTCCCGCACCAGCTCGCGCGCGTGATGCTGCTCGAACAAATCTACCGCGCGTTCATGATATCAAGCGGCGGAAAATATCACAAATAATAAGCGGAACTGCGGCAACGCCGGGTGTTCCACAAAACATATTTAACCCCGACAGCAATGTCTGTCGGGACTTTTCTTGTGTATATTGAGGTCGCATGATATGATTGAATATATTGGCAAATCGAGATTTGTCTATCACTCGAGCCATAGTAAAGTAAAAGCAAGCGACTCAACTATTTTTTATAATCAGGCTTTCAATAGCCGCACCGCAGTGTTTGAAAGCTAAATAAGAGGAGTGAGGGAACGGCTTGCGAAGCAAGACGCACGAGCACGCACTCGTTCAAGCTCCAGCGCGTTTGCGTGCGAATGTGCCGAGCAACTAATTTAGAGTCGCGAGCTAAGTACTGCGGCGCGGCGTTGCGGGTGTCGAGCGGGAACGGCTCGTTTGCTTTTCTTTTGCAGGCGTTTTCTTTTTCAAACAAAAAGAAAATGCCGAAACGCGGGTAGTATAAAATATTCGATTATGGTAGGACGCGAAGGTAGAGTGCAAATCCTACAATTCATATCGTACCGCTTGCGCGGCATATATCAAAAGACCACCGTATCTTGTGATACAGCGGTCTTCGTTAATTTTTATATCAGAGATTAATATCTCTTTCCGCCGTGGCCGCCTCTGCCGCCGCGGTTATCTCTTCTTCCGCCGTCTCTGCCGCCGCGGTTGTCCCTTCTGGGAGCTCTGCGGGGCTCATCGGACAGGTCGTTCTCGGGAACAAGTCCCTCGACCTCGATAAGAGCATCTCTGCGGGAGAGGTTGAGTCTGCCCTGGTCGTCTATCTCGCGAACCTTGACTATGACCTCGTCGCCGACAGCAACGACATCCTCAACACGGTCAACGTGCTTGACATCAAGGTGGCTGATGTGGACAAGACCCTCTTTGCCGGGAGCAATCTCAACGAATGCGCCGAAGTCCATCAGGCGGGTAACAACACCCTTGTAGATAGCGCCGACCTCGGGATCGTTTGCGATGGTCTCAACCATATTGAGAGCGCGCTTCGCATCGTCAATGTCGATAGCGGAGATGAAGACGGTTCCGTCCTCTTCAACATCGACCTTGCAGTTGCACTCTGCGCAGATCTTCTGGATGACCTTGCCCTGCTTGCCGATGACATCGCCGATCTTCTCGGTGTCAATCTTGGTGGTGAGCATCTTGGGAGCATACTTGGAGAGCTCTTTTCTGGGCTCAGAGATAACGGGCAGCATGACTTCATCGAGGATGTAGCAGCGTGCCTTGTAGGTCTTGTCAAGAGCCTCGCGGATGATAGCGGGGGTCAGACCGTGTATTTTAAGATCCATCTGGATAGCGGTGATACCCTTCTTGGTACCTCCGACCTTGAAGTCCATGTCGCCGAAGAAGTCCTCAAGACCCTGGATATCGACCATGGTCATGAAGCGGTCGCCCTCGGTAACAAGTCCGCAGGAGATACCGGCAACAGGAGCCTTTATCGGCACACCGGCAGCCATAAGCGAAAGGGTCGAGCCGCAGATGGAAGCCTGCGAAGTCGAGCCGTTGGACGAAAGAACCTCGGAGACGAGGCGCAGGCAGTACGGGAACTCCTCAACGCTCGGGATAACGGGCAGAAGAGCGCGCTCTGCAAGAGCACCGTGACCGATCTCGCGGCGTCCGGGGCCTCTCGAGGGCTTGGTCTCGCCGACCGAGTACGAGGGGAAGTTGTAGTGGTGCATATAGCGCTTGGTGTCCTCGCCGTCGATACCGTCAAGAATCTGAGAATCGCTGACGGGGCCGAGGGTGGTGACGGTCAGAACCTGAGTCTGACCTCTGGTGAACATACCCGAGCCGTGGACTCTGTCGAGCAGGTCAACTTCAGCCGCAAGCGGGCGAATCTCATCGATGCCTCTGCCGTCAACGCGCTTGCCGTCGTCAAGCAGCCAGCGGCGCACGACGAACTTCTGGGTCTTGTAAAGGCAGTCGTCGATCTTCTCTATCTCGTCGGGATAAATCTCGTCGAACTTCTCGTGAACCTTCTCATAGATGGGCTTGAGGCGCTCGTCACGGATGCGCTTGTCATCGGTGTCAAGAGCGACGCGGATATCGTCGATAGCGAAATCCTTGATAGCCTCGTACATCTCGGGCGCAGGATCGTTTGAGGGGAAGTCGATCTTCTTCTTGCCGACTTCTGCCTGGATGCCCTTTATGAACTCGACGATGCGCTGGTTCTCCTTGTGGGCGAACATGATGCCGTCGAACATCTCGTCATTGGTGACTTCCTTTGCGCCTGCCTCGATCATTGCGACGAGGTCTGAGGTGGAGGCGACGGTGACAGCCATGCGGCTGACTTCACGCTGAGCCTCGGTGGGGTTGATGACATACTCGCCGTCGATAAGACCGACGCTCACGCCGGAAATCGGGCCGTCCCACGGAATCTCGGAAATGGAGAGCGCGATGGAAACGCCGAGCATAGCGGCGATTTCGGGCTGGCAGTCGGGATCGACCGACATAACGGTAGCCACGACGCTGACATCATTTCTCATATCCTTGGGGAACAGAGGACGGATGGGTCTGTCGATAACTCTTGATGCAAGAGTTGCCTTCTCGCTCGCTCTGCCCTCACGGCGCTGGAACGAACCGGGAATCTTGCCCACGGAATAGAGCTTCTCTTCAAAATCAACTGAAAGCGGGAAGAAATCCACGCCCTCTCTCGGCTTTGCAGCCATGGTTGCGGTGCAGAGCACGTCGGTCTCGCCGTAACGGACGAGGCACGAACCGCCTGCGAGCTGAGCCATCTTGCCGACTTCAACAACGAAGGGTCTGCCGGCGATCTCAGTTTCAAACTTTTTGAAATCCTCGAACATAGTTTTACCTCTTTGTATTTATTTCCACAGACCCCCGGACTTAGCAATAAATCCGTTCCCCGGCTTCCCGGAGCCCCGATTCACTGCTAAAACCGTTGCAGTCTGTCGATTGTGAGTTCAGAAAAGCAGGCAGAAATAAACTCCTGCCTGCTCGTCGTGCAATTATTTACGGATACCGAGTCTGGCAATGATCGCACGGTAGCGCTCAATGTCAACCTTCTGAAGGTATGCCAGGAGATTGCGTCTGTGACCGACCATCTTGAGAAGGCCGCGGCGCGAATGATGATCCTTCGGATGCTCCTTAAGATGCTCTGTCAGGTCGCGGATTCTCTTGGTGAGAACAGCGATCTGGACCTCCGGAGAACCGGTGTCGCCCTCATGGATAGCGTACTCCTGCATAATTGCGGTTTTTTCTGCCTGAGTCATTTCTTTTCACCTCATTTTAATATTTGCTCCGAAACCCAGCAAAAGGCCGGTGAAAACCTCTTTGAGGTTTGATCCATAAGCCGAGTAGCGGACGCATACAACGGTATTATATCAGTTATAAAGCGGTTTGTAAAGAATTTTTTGAAGATTTTGCGTTTTCGCCCGGTTTGATATCGGACACCGAAAACCGTTGCCTGACGGGGCGCGGCGTGATATAATTTAGGAAGAACACGGAGGTGCTTTTATGTCAAGAGGAATTGACGGAACTTTTTTTGAAATTCACCATCACAACACCGCGGAGGGCAAATACTGGAATCCCGCGCTCGACGCTTTCGCCGCCGAAAACTGGCGCGAAAAGGTGCGCGAGATATCGGCGCTCGGCATGGAATATATAGTCGTCATGGCGACGGCGCTCTATGACCGCTGCTATTTCGAATCGTCAGTTTTTCCTTTGGCGGATATCCCCTGCGCCGACCCTATCGAAGCGGTGCTCGACGAGGCGGACAAGTGCGGCATAAAGGTTTTCCTCGGCAACGGCTTTTATGGCGACTGGACGAAGCCCGGAGTCAACATAACTTCCGGCGAGGTCATCGATCGGTCTTTTAAGGCGATGGATGAGCTGACCGAAAAATACGCGCAACACAGCAGCTTTTACGGCTGGTACTTCCCGGACGAGACCTGTATTATTCTGCGCTTCTCGGGCGACTTCATGAAATATGTCAATCTCTGCTCCGCCCGCTGCCATGAAATTGCGCCCGACAAAAAGACTCTCATCGCGCCCTACGGCACGAATCTTACGCTCACTAACTCAAAATATATCGATGCGCTCGCCTCGCTCGATGTCGATTTCATAGCGTATCAGGACGAAATCGGCGTCAAGAAGACGCGCGTGTGGCAGAGCGAGAGAATATTTGCGCGCCTCAAAAAAGCCCATGATAAAGCCGGACGCGCCGCGCTCTGGGCTGATATCGAGCTGTTCAAATTCGAGGGCATGGTGTATAAGAGCGCACTGCTACCCGCCGATTTCAAGCGAATCGAGCGGCAGATAGCGAACGTCGCGCCGTATGCGGACAAGATAATCGGATATCAGTATATCGGGCTGATGAACCCCGAGGATTCCGGCTCGTTCGCAGGGCACGAGAGCTCAGCGGAGCTTTACAGGCAGTATACGGAGTATCTGAAGAAATAATCATGCCATGTGAATGCGCATTCTGAATATACGGTGATTTTATGAGCAACTTGAGATTCCGCTGTCTTGTTGACAGCGATTTCTGCGATATTGCGCCTTTCGAGCCATATATTGAAAAAGGCTCGTCGGATATGGGCTTGGCTCTCATAGCTTTTGATGAAAGCGAGCTTGACACAATCAAAAGCCTTTTAAAAGAAAGTCAGCTCGAGGGCAGCGACGGATATTTATATATACTGTCGCAAGGTTCCATCGAGAAAAAAGACAAAATGCCCAATTCGATCACGAAGGCATACAGATACTATAAGCGCTACAAGAAAAAGCAAAATAATGCAGCCGCGAATATAGAGAAAAAACTCAGCCGCAGCGGCGACGGCATAAAGAAAGTTTCCGGCGGCAGATTTTCAGCCTATAAATACACCGACCGAGAGAACAAAATATGCTTCCCATTCCGGCTTCGTGCAAGCAAAGATAAAAACAAGCCTTTGTTTGTTCTCTTACACGGCGCGGGCGCAATGGGCAATGATAATTTCAAGCAGCTGTTCGACAACTTGCCGTTGTACAGGCAATTATTAAAAACAGATTGCAATATCCTCTTGCCGCAGGCACCTTTCGGCTCAAACAGAGGCGAAGCGATGCATAATTACATAAAATCAATAAAGAGGCTTATAGATGAGCTGCCTATAACTTTCGACAGAAAGCGCATATATATCATCGGCACTTCTTTCGGCGGCTACTGCGTCTGGCAGCTTGTCTATCTTTTCCCCGAATATTTTGCGGCGGCGGTGCCCGTGATGGGCGGCTTGTGCCCAGATCGCGGCTATGAAAAATATGACATTGAACGATTAGTCAAGACGCCGATCTGGGCGGCACATTCATCGGACGATACAAATGTGAGAATAGACAGCGACGATTATTATGCCGCAGAGCTCAAGAAACTCGGAACGGACATAAAATATACCCGCTGGGACAAATACGGACACACGATGTCCGGCAAATTCTACAGAACAGAAAATTGGGCAGAGTGGTGTCTGAGTAAGAAACTGAAATAGTTAAATTCGGATTTATTAAACATCCACACTGTATAGCAAAAAATCCTACCCGCAGCGGGTAGGATTTCTATTTTTATACTCCGAGTATTTTCTTTATCTCGCTCATATGCGGCGCAAAATCGATGTTCTTTATCAGATGCGCGTCCGCGCCCATATTAAAGCATGAGCCGAGCTCTCTGCCAATGTTCCACATTCTGCGGCTGAACTCCGGGTCGCCGTAAATATTGCCGATATTGAGCTCCCATGCGACCTCACGCTCTTTCGCGAGGGTCATTATATCGCCGAGCTCGTTGTCGGTTATCGCTTTGCTGACAAGTGTTTTGTCTTCAAACGCGCGGACATATCCGGCGGTCAGCGGATGGGCTATGCAGTCGGGCTTGCCGCTTTTTATAAGCGAAGTGACATTTTTCAGCGCGTGCTCGGCATATGCGCGCGGCGTGATTTCCGCCGCCTGCTCCCAAAAGTCGAGATGATAATGATTGCAGGCATAGAGCCTGTAATCGAGCGCATTTCTGAGCTTGCCGCCCTCGAGGGTTTTGCCGATACCGTATCCCGAAAGCTCCATTCCGTAGAGCACCCTGCACGGCTCGCCGAGCTTTTGTCCCTGCTCTCTGAGCGTTGCGAGTCTCCGCAGAGCCTCTTCGTCGTCGATATCATCGTTATAATGATCGGTCAGGGCTATTGTCCTGTAGCCGATGCGCGCCGCCTCGGCGAAGATATTTTCGACCGTCATCTCGGGCTTCGCGCAGCGTGAAAACGAGGTGTGTATATGCAGATTGTCGCGGGCGAGCTCATCGAGGTTGAAGCACGGGGCGTGAATATACATATCAGCCCTCCGCGGCGGTCTGAGCCTCGGACTCTGCCGGAGCTTCGGTCTGCACCTCACCCTGAGTCTCTGCTGGGAGAGTCGTCGCCTCGGTGGTCTTGGGCGCAGTTGTTGCGGCGGTCTCGGGAGCGTCGGTGTTCTGAATCGCGCTGATGAAATATCCGTCGCCGCTGACACGCAGCGTCACTTTGAGATATTTGCTCGGCGCGGGCTCAACATAGTTGCCCTTTGCGTCCTGCTCCCAGCCGTCGCCGCTGATGCAGCCGACGGTGAGGATTATCGAATCGCCCTTCTTCTGCTGAGATATGACTCGCGGAATGAACGTCGGCATAACGCCCGTAAGCGGGACGATATAAGCCTGCTTTGCCTCGTCATAGGTGAACGTATAGGTTCCGCCGTCAACGGTGCAGTGGACGGGTTTGACATCCGTGCCGAAGAGCTTCGCAAACTGCTTTTCGACATCCTTCTGCGGGACTATGACGCCGGAGACATCGCCCTCGGCGTACTCATACTGGTCTATATCGATATCGCTCTTCATCAGCGACCATATAGATGCATCTATCAGCTGGCTCATCTGCGCGCCGCTGACATCGTCAAACGGATCGGGGTCGTTCATTATGACGGGCGACAGGAACTGCTCGTATTTCTCGAACTTGTCGCTGTTGTCCGTAAGGCTCCCGATTCCGCGCACGGCGAAGATTATCACCGTGACAAGGCCGATAACGGCGAGGACAACTATCACTATGCCCAGCGGGAACGCCCATTTTTTCTTTTCCTGTGCCGATGTGTTAGTGCTCATGGAATTTCCTCCTTCAGCGTATCTGACCCGAGCCGTAGACAACATACTTTTCGCTCGTCAGATTATTCAGTCCCAGAGGTCCTCTCGCGTGGAGCTTCTGGGTGGATATGCCTATTTCCGCGCCGAAGCCGAACTCGCCGCCGTCCGTAAAGCGGGTCGATGCATTGACATAGACCGCCGCCGAATCGACTTCGTTCAAAAACTTCTGCGCATTGAGATAGTTCTCGGTGATAATGCTCTCGCTGTGACCTGTGCTGTATTTCGCGATATGCGCTATCGCCTCATCGATATTATCTACCGTTTTTATGCTGATCTTGTAATCGAGATATTCTTTTCCCCAGTCCTCTTCCGTCGCGGGCTTTGCAAAATCGAGGACGGAGCAGACTATCTCATCGCCGAAAATCTCGACATTCTTCTCTTTGAGTCTGCCAGCCACGGCGACTATCGCCTCCTCAGCGACCGCCTTATGAACAAGCACGCTCTCGCAGGCGTTGCAGACGGACGGGCGCGAAGTTTTGGCATTAAAAACAATATCCGCCGCCATGTCGATATCCGCGAACTCGTCGATATATATGTGGCAATTGCCGGAGCCCGTTTCGATAACAGGGACAGTCGAATTTTCAACTACGCTCTTTATAAGACCCGCTCCGCCGCGCGGAATGAGCACATCGACGAGCCCGTTCATCTTCATAAGCTCGTTTGCGCTCTCGCGCGAGGTATCTTCGATAAGATTCACGGTATCTGCGGGAAGTCCCGCTTTTTCCACCGCCGCGCGCATAAGATGCGCCACAGCTTTGTTTGAATTTATCGCCTCTTTGCCGCCGCGCAGTATGACTGCGTTGCCCGCCTTGAGGCAGAGGGCAGCGGCATCAGAAGTGACATTCGGTCTTGCCTCATATATTATACCGATAACGCCGAGCGGCACGGTGACTTTTTCTATTCTGAGCCCGTTCGGTCTTGTCGAGCCGGAGAGTACTCTGCCGACGGGGTCGGGCATCGCCGCAACATCGTCAACGCCCTTTGCCATACCCTCTATGCGCTCCGCGGTGAGGGTCAGGCGGTCTATCATCGATTCGGCCATGCCGTTTTCGCGCGCCGCCGCTATATCGGCGCGGTTCGTCTCCAATATGCTCTGCACATTTTCGCGAAGGGCCGATGAAATCTCTCTGAGTGCCGCTTCGCGCTTTGCTCCGCCGACGCGTGCGAGCTCCCGCTGAGCTTCTTTTGCGCCTTTGGCTATTGATAAAACAGTTCCTGCGCCCATTATGTGCGCTCCTTCCGTTAAGCTTTCGCCTTGAAATAAGTTCCGGTCTGTCTGCCGTCGAGCAGTCTGTAGATATCCTCAGGCTGGGCGCCGTTCATAACGACGGTGTCTATCCCCGCCTCTGTCGCTATCTGTGCGGCGTGGAGCTTCGTCACCATGCCGCCCGTGCCGCGGGTGCTGCCCTTTGTGTCGGCTATCGCCATGAGTTCATCGCTTATCTCCTCGACAACTGGGATGAGATAGGCGTTCTCGTCCTCACGCGGGTTGCCGGAATAGAGTCCGTCAATGTCGCTTAAAATTATCAGCGCGTCGGCGTTGACGAGCTTTGCGACCATGGCAGAAAGGGTATCGTTATCGCCGAAGACTATTTCTTCGACTGCGATGCTGTCGTTTTCGTTTATAACCGGAATCGCACCGAACTCGAAGAGCTTTTCGAAGGAGTTCGAGAGATTCGCCCTGCGCTCGTCGCTTTCAAAGTCGCTGCGGGTTATGAGCAGCTGGCCTATCGTGTTGCCGTATTCGGAAAAGAGCTTGTCGTACATAAACATCAGCTCACACTGACCGACCGTTGCAACCGCCTGGCGGCTCGGGATATCCTTAGGTCTTGTGGGAAGTCCGAGCTTTCCGACGCCGACGGCTATCGCCGCAGAGGTGACGAGCGCCACTTCTATGCCGGAATTTCTCAGATCTGATATCACCTGCGCGAGCTTATCCATGCGCCTGAGATTTACCTTTCCCGTATCATATGTAAGCGTGGAGGTGCCGACCTTCACGACTATTCTCTGTGCATCCTTTATTCCCTTCATTGCGGACTGCCCCTCATAAAAATATTATTGTTAATTATATCATTATTTTTTGCCGCTGACAACCTTATTGTAGAACTTAGCTCCCGCCGTTCTGCCGACCGCGCATATGCACGCGTCGGAGAGAGACGAAAATGAGCGTGCGAGCGAGCGTATCTCGTCGATGCCCACTCCCCTTATTTTCTCCTCGAGCTCCTTTTCGCTTATCGCGCCGCCGAGCAGCAATTCACCGGTGCCGTAGCGCGCCGCGCGGGCGGAATTTGATTCAAGTGACATTATAAGCCCCGAAAGATAGTGGTCGCGCGCGAGGTCAAGCTCTTCTTCCGTCACGGTGTTGGGAAACTCGCGCAGGACTTCCGCCGCGGTCAGAACAGCTTTTTTCTCCGATTCGCGCGACACGCCCATGCTCACGGCAAATATGCCCGCGCTCAGATACGACGAAGCACAAGCATCGACCGAATAGACAAGCCCCTGCTCCTCGCGCAGGCGGCGGAAGAGCCGCGACGACGCAGAGCCGCCGAGCATCGAGGCTATCAGCTGGCAGGCGAAGCGGCTGTCCGACCCGAGAGAAGGCGCGGAGAAGCCGATAACTATCTGATTCTGCTCCGTCTTTTTGTCGAAGATATGCACTCCGGGGCAGAAATCCGCCTTGGGCAAAGCGGGTATTGCGCCTTTGTTTGCGGGCGACGAGAAATAGCGTTTGCACAGCGAGATTATCTTATCCCGCTCGAATTTGCCGCAGAAGCAGGCCACTGTAGACGCGGGAGAATAGAATCTGTCCATATGCTTTCTCAGCATATCGGGGGTCATTGAATTGACCGAATCACGAGTGCCGAGCACATTTTTGCCGAGCTTATGCTCGGGGAACGCCACGAGGTAGAAAAGATCCGCGCAGAGGTCGGCGGGGTTTGACTCATACATGGCGATCTCCTCGCACACGACGCCTTTTTCGAGCTCCAAATCGTTCGAATCAAGGCGCGGCGAAGTCACCATATCGGCTATCAGCTCAAACGCCGCGGGCGCATCGGCAGAGAGGACGCGGGTATAAAAGCAGGTACACTCTTTATCGGTATAGGCGTTGAGCTCGCCTCCCATTCTGTCGGATATCGAAGCGATATCCTCGGAGGAATACAGGGCGCTGCCCTTGAACACCATGTGTTCGATAAAATGGGATATCCCCGCCGTGTCGTCGCTCTCATAGCATGAGCCGCTGCCGACCCACACGCCCATGGAGCAGCTCTTCGCCCTGCCATCCTCGCTCAGGAGCAGACGAAAGCCGTTTTCAAATGTTATCTTTTCATATTCGGGCATAGATAAGACCTCGTAAATTGAAGATAGATTATATTATACTATTTAAATATGACTTTTTCAACTTCGGCGGACAGCAAAAAGCACTGCACACCGTTAGCGGGCGTTCATAAAACAATTAAGCCGACCTATAGTTCATAGGTCGGTTTTTATATTACTGCAAGGTGTATAAAAGTGCGCCGTTTAGCGTTTTGACAAATTGGGATTTGTCTGTCACTCTATCCGTAGCAAAGTAAAAACAAGCGACTCAAACAATTTTTATAATCAGGCTTCTAATAGCCACGCCGCAGTGTTTGATAAGCCAATTTAGAGGAGCGAGGGAACGGCTTGCGAAGCAAGACGCACGAGCCCGTATTGTTTGAGCAAAGCGAGTTTACGGGCGAATGTGCCGAGCAACTGATTGAGAGTTGCGAGCTAAGTGCTGCGGCGCGGCGCTGCCGAGGGTACAGGGGGATTCCCCCTGTCTTGCTTTTCTTTTGCAGGCGTTTTCTTTTTCAAATAAAAAGAAAATGCCGAAATGCGGTAAGTGTAAAAATTTAACTATGGTAGGACGCGAAGGTAGAGGGTGAATTATACAATTTCATATTGTGCCGCTGTCGCGTCAAAGGGTCGTCGAGGTCGCCGACCCCTACAAAAATACGCGGAAATAAAATTGTATGGGGTTCGCGGGCAAATGATATCCGCCCCTGCCGCATACTTTTTCACTATTCACTTTTACCTATTAATTTGAGCGAAGCGAAACAAACCCCTCAGTCCCGGCTTACGCCGAGCCAGCTCCCCTGCAGGGGAGCCTAATAGATTATTCAACAATTTCCATTTACCAACCTGTTCTGTCATATAATGCGGCTTCTATATATGCAAAAAGTCCCGACAGACATTGCTGTCGGGACTGATGCTGTTTTATAAGCACTTGTCGTTTGGTATGCAGTGCTCTTTGATTTTATTAAAGTTCCTGCTTCCTGTTGCCTATCTCCATCTGAGCCTTGGCAAGCTTTTCGAGCGCTTCAAGGTCGCCCAGCGTGGCTTCCTTGGAGAGAGCCGCTCTTCTTTCAAGAAGCTCCTCATACATCTGTTCCTTCTTCTTGCCGTTCAGGTCATAGAAGAGCATCGGAACGATGCTGACGATACCGGTAAGGAACGGGACGATGGTGAACATTGCGAACAGACCGAACTTTGTGGAATCGGACTGCGCGGTACCTCTGACATAGAGTGTGAGGTCATAGCCTATAAGCTGTTTTATCCATGTGGAAATATAGCTGCTGACGATGCCCGAAAGCTTCTGGGCGAGACCCTGAGCAACGCTCGTCATGCCCTCTGTACGGTAGCCGTTCTTCCACTCGCAGTAGTCCATAGCCTCGTTGTACATCTCGGTCGGGATTATGCGGCGCACGCCGTAGAAGATCATGAAGATGGTCTCCCAGAGCGTCATTGCGATACCCATGACCCAGACGTTCTTATAAAGTCCGTGCTTCTTGCCGCCGATGCAGCCGACTAAGAACACGGGAACGAGCAGTATTCCGTCTATCTTGTTTCCTATAATATACAGGAAACGGCTCGAGAAATGCCGTCTGAACCACGGCACAGCCATATAGCTGAACGGATTGATTATGGAGCCGGGGATACCGGTGATAAGACCGAGGGAAGCGAAATTCAGAACGTCTATATAGTAGTCCTGCTTACTTCCGCCGACTGCAAATCCGCTGAGCATACTCGACAGCGTCATAAGCAAAATCGGCTTGTTGTTGATTATCGACTTGATACTCGCTTTAAGGCTCGGCGTCTCAACGGACTGCATGACACGTTCCTTACAGATAAGGAAGAACCACAGCGCGCCCGCGCCCGCGACTATAGCGGTAAACAGACCCATGGTAACGAATGTTCCGCGAAGGGTGAGCTTGACTTTGTTTCTGCCGATGAGGTCGAGCAAAATCGTCATTATCTGTTCCGGCAATTTTTCACCGAGCGCACCGGAGACAAAATCGGCAATCGTTATCAGTCGGGTTCGGTCAACGGGGTGCGGCGTTATCGTCGCCTGAATACCCTTCTGGGCTATCGCTCTGAATGTTCCTGCGCCCTCTCGCACGACCATCAGCGCGAGATATCCGATAAATTTCCAGATATCCTCCTGCCCTCTACCCGAAAATAATATGGGCAGCAGCCAATAAATGCACGTTCCTATCGTTCCGGGAATTCCGAGCGCGACGAGATAAGGCTTGAATTTTCCCCATCTTGTTCTCGTCTTGTCAACTATTGCGCCGAAAAGAACATCGTTGATAACATCCCAGATGCCGTTGATGACATTTGCGATACGCTGGAATCTCAAGCTTATCTGGAGAATGTTGGTGACAAAGCGTCCGGAATATGTATTGATATTGAAGCTCTGCGACATATCGTAGACGACATATGCAACCGTCTCTTTGGTTCCGACATAGCGTCTGTTCTGATAAACATATCCGCTATTTTCGGCATTACCGCCGGCTTGATTGCCGACCGCAGCGGTTTTTACTTCTTCTGCCAAAGCATTACCTCCTGTCTGCATTTTTTTACTTTTGAATCATAACACAATTTTTATGCAATTGCAACAGTTTTATTAAACATTGTTGCTCCAATGTGTATAAATTTTGAACTGTATATTTCTGTATACAAAAAGCGGGCAAAAAAAATCCTCCGTACATTACATACGGAGGATAGTTTCTATTTGTTATGAGGAAGTCTTTACAGCTCGCTCTTGCTGTTGCCGATCTCCATCTGAGCCTTTGCGAGTTTCTCGAGCGCTTCAAGGTCGCCGGAGGTTGCCTCCTTGGACATTGCGGCTCTTCTCTCGAGCAGCTCTTCGTACATCTTCTCCTTCTTCTTGTCGTTCAGATCATAGAAGAGCATCGGGATGATGCCGAGGGAGGTTGTGATGAACGGGATGATGGTGAACATTGCGAACAGACCGAACTTGGTGTTATCGGACTGTGCGGTGCCTCTTGTGTAGGCAGTCAGGTCGTAGCCGATAAGCTGCTTGATGAACAGCGCGATATAGCCGCTGACGATGCTCGAAAGCTTCTGGGCAAGACCCTGGGCGACGCTCGTCATGCCCTCTGTACGGTAGCCGTTCTTCCATTCGCAGTAGTCCATAGCCTCGTTGTACATCTCGGTCGGGATGACCTTACGCACGCCGTAGAACACCATGAACAGCGTCTCCCACAAAGTGAGGGCGATCGCCATGGGAACGACCTTCTTATAAAGTCCGTGCTTCTTGCCGCCGATGCAGCCGACGAGGAACACGGGCACAAGCAGGATGTCGCCGACATATGTACCCATGATATACAGGAAGCGGCTCGAGAAGTGCCGTCTGAACCACGGGACTATCGCATAGCTTATGGGGTTGATTATCGAGCCGGGGATACCGGTGATAATATTGAGTGAAGCGAAGTTCAGAACGTCGATAAGATAATCCGACTTGCTGCCGCCGACCGAGAAGCCGCTGAGCATCTTGGAAAGCGTCATAAGAAGTATCGGCTTGTTGTTGATTATCGACTTGATACCCGCCTTGATGCTCGGACGCTCGACGGACTGCATGACTCTCTCTTTACAGATAAAGAAGAACCACATGGCGCCTGCGCCGGCGACAACGGCAGTGAAAATACCCATGCCGATGAATGTGCCCTGAAGAGTAAGTTTGATCTTATTTCTGCCGATAAGGTCAAGGAGAACGGTCATTATCTGCTCGGGCAGCTTCTCTCCGAGGAAGCCGGAGGCGAAGTTTGCAATAGTGATAATTCTCGTTCTGTCAACAGGGTGCGGGGTTATCGTGGACTGGATACCCTTCTGTGCGATATCGCGGAATGTTCCCGCGCCTTCACGCACGACCATGAGAAAAAGATATCCGATGAATTTCCAGATATCGTTCGGACCTCTGCCCGCGAATATGAGGGGCATGAGCCAATAGATGCACGTACCGATTGTGCCGGGGATACCGAGCGCAACGAGATAGGGCTTGAACTTGCCCCAGCGGGTTCTCGTCTTGTCAACTATCGCACCGAAAAGCACATCGTTGATAACGTCCCAAATACCGTTGATAACATTCGCTATTCGCTGCAGCTTCAGGCTGACCTGAAGGATGTTGGTGACGAATCTCTGCGAATACGCGTTGATATTGAAGCTCTGCGACATATCATAGACGACGTAAGCGACAGTCTCTTTCGTACCGACATAGCGTCTGTTCTGAAAGACGTATCCTGACGAATCTTCGCCGGATTCTGCCTGCGGATTGACCGCGGCTGTCTGTTCCTGTGCCAAAAGACGACCTCCTATTTAAAAAATCAAGCTTTTTGATTATAACACAGCTTCTGGCAAAAAGCAACAATTACCATACAAAAAGTTGTGATTTTGCACACAAAATTCGGCAAAAATGCCGTATACGGATTGTTTGAATAACATCTTTGTGTTATTATACATTATTATAAAGCGATAATTTGCGGGAGGTGCGGAAAAATGAAAAGCAAAAACGCGGGGTTATATATTCACATACCGTTCTGCCGCAGCAAGTGCCCCTACTGCGATTTTTATTCTCTGCGCCTTGACGAAAGCGCGGCGAATGTCTACACCGACACGCTTATCCACCGCATTCCCGCTCTTGCGGCAAAATATAACATAACTGCGGACACCGTTTATATCGGCGGCGGCACCCCGTCAGCGCTGGGAGCGGAGAGGCTCGGCAGAATCATCTGCGCGGCGAGGGAGTTTTCTGCGCCGGACTGCGAGATAACCGTTGAAATCAATCCGTTTGACGCGGCGAAAAAGAATCTTGATTTCGCCTTGCTCAGAGAAACGGGAGTCAACAGGATATCCATGGGCATGCAGTCGGCAAACGACGGCGAACGCCGCGCGCTCGGCAGACTCAGCGGCAGGAACGATGTTTCGCTCGCCGTAAAGCGCGCTCAGGATACGGGGATAGATAATATATCGCTCGACCTCATGCTCGCCGTCCCCGGTCAGACGGTCGATTCGCTCAAGGACAGCATCGCATTCTGCGCGGACGCAGGAGTTCGCCATGTCAGCGCATATATTTTAAAAATAGAAGAGGGCACGCGTTTTTACGAAAAGCGCGGCGAGCTGACTCTGCCGGACGAAGATGCGACCTGTGAACTGTATCTGACCGCGTGCGAGGAGCTCGAAAAGCGCGGGTTCATGCAGTATGAGATATCGAACTTTGCAGAGCCCGGATATGAGAGCCGGCACAACCTGAAATACTGGGACTGCGGCGAATATCTCGGCATAGGTCCGGCGGCGCACTCGTTTATAGACGGCAGGAGGTTCTTTTTTCCGCGCGATATAGAGAGCTTTATCGCGGGCTGCGAGCCCACGGACGACGGCGAGGGCGGGAGCTTTGAAGAATATCTCATGCTCCGTCTACGGCTGACCGAGGGGCTTGTGTTTTCAAAAGTTAAAGAACGGTTCGGACACGGCGTGCCGGAGGACACAATCAAAAAATGCACCGAGTTTTCAAAAGCCGGCCTGGCGGTCTGCGACAGCGAGCACATTGCGCTGACAAAGCAGGGGTTTCTCGTCTCAAACGCGGTTATATCCGAACTGATATAAGCAGTTGCAAAAATAGTCAAAAAGTCCTTGACGGCTATGGAAAAATTTTATATAATGTCCTTTGCAGCCGAATAATGAGTGGTGGAGTCTGTCATAATCCGTCAAATATGCGGATTATTTATTTGAGGTTGAAGCAATGCGGTTTTTGTGTTGCCATGCTTAAAATGAAGTGGCGGTTTCGCGCTCCGGTAGGGAGCGCGTTTTTCTTTGGGGAAAAATCGGTCGCTGAGCGTTCGCTGCGAAAAAAATATTTTGGAGTGTGAAGCATGAGCAGTATCACTATAACCGCACTGGTGCTCTTTGCGGCGACGTATATTCTTATGATGGCGTTTCAGAAGATCCGCCCCTATGTCGCTGTTGCATCGGCAGTTATCTTCGTTATCCTCGGCACTATTGCCGCATTCAAGCCCGACCTTTTCGGCGCGGACTTTTTCTCCCTCGGTTCGGGGAACTCTTTCAACTATACTTTCAAGGCGGCTGTCGGCGAAATCGACTGGAACGTCATTATGATGATAGCCGGCACGATGGGCACGGTCTATCTCTTCATCGAGTCGAAGATGCCCCAGCTGATGAGCGACGTTCTCATCTCTAAGATGCCCAACATCAAATGGGCGGTCGTCTGCATGAGCCTTTTCGCGGGCATTGTCTCCGCGTTCGTTGACAATGTCGCTACCGTTCTTATGATAGCGCCCGTCGCGCTTGCGCTGTGCAAGAAGCTCAACATCTCCCCTGTCCCGAGCATTATCTGCATCGCCGTTTCGTCGAACCTCCAGGGTGCGGCGACTCTCGTCGGCGACACGACTTCGATTCTGCTCGCCAAGGCGGCGAACCTCGATTTCTCCGACTTCTTCGTTGACGAGGGCAAGCCCGGCATGTTCTGGGTCGTTGAGGCGGGTGCAGTTGTCAGCGCGCTGATAATCCTCTTCATGTTCCGCAAGGAGAACGACAAGATACATATCAACGACCGCACAAAGGTTGAGGACAAGTTCCCGACCTTCCTGCTTATCGCGACTGTTGTCTCGCTCATAGCCGTTTCGTTCATCCCTTACAAGAGCAACGCGGCTGAGGGTCAGTTCTACAAGCCCGAGATAACCAACGGTCTTATCTGCATGTTCTTCTTCTTCGTCGGTATAATCCGAGAGCTGTTCCGCAAGAACACCGAGATAGTCAAGAATGCATTCAAAGAGATCGACTACTACACCATCATTCTTCTGACCGGTCTTTTCGTCGTCATCGGCGGCATAAAGAACGCGGGCGTTATTGATATCATCGGCAACGCCATATCGAAAGTCGGCGGAAGCTCCGGCAGCGTGTTTATCGTCTATACTGTCATAGTCTGGATGTCCGTCATTCTCTCGGCATTCATCGACAACATCCCCTACACCGCTACCATGCTCACCGTTATCCCGGTCATCGCCGTCAACCTCGGCATCGACCCGAAAATCATGTACTACGGTCTGCTCTGCGGCGCGACCCTCGGCGGCAACCTGACCCCGATCGGCGCATCCGCCAACATCGCGGGCATCGGCATTCTCCGCAAGGAGGGTCACGAGGTAAAGGCGACGACCTTCATGAAATACGGTGTGCCCTTCACCCTCGCGGCAGTCACAACCGGATATCTTCTCATCTGGTTCATCTGGAAGCCGTAAAAAATAAAAAGCAAAAGCAAAAGTCCCGGTTCCGAAAGGAGCCGGGATAAATTTTTAGCCGTCAGAAATCTAAGTGTCTAAAGCAGTCCGCGCCCCGGTAGCAATGTCCGCAGAGACTTTTTTGCGTATATTGAAGCCTGAACAATATAATTGAACGGATAGATAAATTTGGGATTCGTAATCACTTGAGCCATAGCAAAGTAAAGTCAAGTAACGATTTTGCTTTTATAATCAAGCTTTCAATAGCCGCGCCGCAGTGTTTGATAAGCCAACTAAGAGGGGCGAGGGAACGGCTTGCGAAGCAAGACGCACGAGCCCGCACTCGTTCAAGCCCAGCGCGTTTGCGGGCGAATGTGCCGAGCAACTAATTGAGAGGCGCAAGCTAAGTACTGCGGCGCGGCGTTCGCG
>JBNMIN010000011.1:0-32405 GCA_050873305.1 Oscillospiraceae bacterium | reverse complement strand
TAATTCATACTGAAAACCGAGATCGGGCATTATTCTATACCCATGTCTGCCTTGAACTGCTCGGTCAGCTCGCGCATCTGATCTATCTCCATGCGGCGGCTGAGAGTGAACGCCGAGGCGTCCTTTGAGCGGCAGTCATAGCCCATGGGCACGCCCTCGAGGGAGAGATAATATTTTGCGTTGACGGGATAGAGCTGGCACTCGGCGAGAGAGGCAAAGCCGAGGAAAGCCTGGACTTTTTCCGCCTTTTCCGGCTCTTTTTCAAAGTTTTTGCACAGCCACGAATATATCTCCGGGTGGAAATTCGCCATAACGCCCGAGAAGCCGGCACAGCCCATTTTCAGCGTTTCGAGCAGGCTCGCGGAGTTGGCGTTGAATATCTTGAGTCCCATACCGTCAACGGCCCTGAGCTTTTCGTTTATCATGTCTGGGTCGCAGCAGGTGTCTTTGAGAAAAGTGAATCTGCCGGACTCGGCGAGCTTTTTGAGCACCTCGGGAGTCATAACGCGCTTATAGGGATGGGGGCACTCGTAGATGCCGAAGTTGACATCGCCGACGGATTCGACCGCCCTGTCGATATTTTTGAGGAACACGCTGTCGTCCTCATCGGCCGTGGCGAATCTGTTCGAGATAAACACATAGGCGTCTATCCCCTCGTCTATAAAAGCCTTCGCCTCTTCTATCTGAGTGTCGAGGTCATCCGCGACATGACCGGACGCGACAATTGAGATATTTTTCGGCGTATGCTGAATGACAAAATGCAGGAGCTCAAGTCTCTCTTCAAACGAGAGGAAGAATATCTCGCTCGACTGGCAGATGGCGAAGATTCCGTCGACTTTCTTCTCGGCGTACCAGTTTATGAGCGCTTCGACAGCCGCATAATCTATCTTATTGTCCTTTGTGAACGGCGTTATCATGGTCGGATAGACGCCGTTGGGAATCGTCTTTTTCATTTTTTGTCCCTCCAATATGATCTCAGTTAAGTTTATCACATCGGCGGGAATTGTCAAGAAAATCAGGCGGACAGATTGCGCCGCAGGAGCGCGAGCACGGCTTTTTCGCGCCGCGACACCTGCACCTGCGACATACCGAGCAGTTCGGCGGTTCGGCTCTGGGTCATGCCG
Organism: Oscillospiraceae bacterium; assembly: GCA_050873305.1. Taxonomy (GTDB): domain Bacteria; phylum Bacillota; class Clostridia; order Oscillospirales; family Acutalibacteraceae; genus CAG-177. The sequence continues at coordinate 31,281 of JBNMIN010000011.1, read as the reverse complement.
CGATAATAGCGTAGGCTTATCATCTCGCGGTCGCGGTCGTCGAGCAGAGCGATGACTTCGCGCAGAGCGATAAGCTCCGAGGCGGCGTTTTCGGGCGACTCAACAGGCAGATCGATCTGCCCCTCGCCGTCGTCCGTGCAGGCGGTCAGCGACACGGCGGGCATTGCGGCGTTGAGCAGCTGCGCCGTCTGGGCGACATCGCTGCCGAGGCGTTCGGCGAGCTGACCTACAGTAGGTTCGCAGCCGAGTTCGGCGGTCAGTGCATCCTTTTCGCGCATCGCGGCGCGCGCTTTTTCTTTCAGTGCGCGCCCGACTTTGACACTGCCGCCGTCGCGGAAAATGCGCTTTATCTCGCCGAGAATGACGGGCACGGCATAGGTCGAAAACGAGAATCCGCGCTCCGGGTCAAAGTTTTCGGCGGCTTTTATAATCCCGACGCACCCCGCCTGAAACAGGTCGTCATACTCCGCGCCCTTGCCGCGGAATTTGTTGGCGCAAGCATGAACGAGACCGATATTCTTTTCAACGAGTTCATTGCGTTCAGCCCTGTCCATCGCCGCGTCCTTTTATAAATTTGTCCATGGTGACGCTCGTCCCCTTGCCCGGGACGGAGCGCACGCGCACTTTGTCCATAAAGCTCTCCATGACGGCGAATCCCAGTCCCGCGCGCTCGCCGCCGAGGGTCGTGAACAGCGGCTCCATCGCCTGACGCACATCGATTATGCCGCATCCGCGATCCCTTATTCTGATGCGGACGAGTCCGTCGTCAAACAGCCCGACCCATATGTATATCTCCCCCACGCTCGCGGGATAGGCGTGGACGATGCAGTTTGTGACCGCCTCGCTGACGGCGGTTTTGATATCCGATATTTCTTCGACCGTCGGGTCCTGCTGAGCCGCAAACGCCGAGACTGCGACGCGCGCGAAGCTCTCATTGACGGAGCGGCTCTCTATTTTCAGGCTCATCTGATCGACAGGCTTTTTTCTACTCATGTTTATCCTCCTTGTTCCTTTTCTGCGACAGCGTACACAGCGCCTGCATGCCCGCAAGGCGCATCATTTTATAATTGCGCTCACTGAGATTCGTGACTTCGAGCTTCCCCTGCCAGCCCTGCAAAAGCCTATAGCGACCCATGACGAGACCGACGGCGGAGCTGTCCATAAAAGTGACATCGGCGAAGTCAAGGCGCAGTATCTTCGGCTGCTGAGCCGCGGCGGCGGCATCGATATCCGCGCGCATTGCGGCGGCGGTATGGTGGTCTATCTCGCCGGAGAGCAGCGCGCTGACGCTGAGCGGATTTGAGATTATTTCAACACCCATGTTTTTTCCTCCTTTGGGGTGATTATCAATTAACAGTTTGTCCGGGATGAGTGGGATTATTCGCGAAATATTGCGAAGATGCGGACACGGCTTGTACAAAATAAAAACGGGACGGACTATTATCATCAAAGATAATAATCCATCCCGTTTGAAAATCCTGCCGAAATGCGGCGGGTCAAATATTTTTATTTTCCGAAAGATAACCGCGAACATCGCCTGCGAGATAGAACGAACCGCAAACAACGAGCGTTCCGCCGTTTTGCTTTATGTCATTTATCGCCATGCGGCAGGCTTCTGTCGGGTCGGACACGGGCGTGCAATCGGCGCAATATTTATTGGCGAGCTCGCTCAGGGCTTCGGGGTTCATGCTGCGCGGATTGTCGGGGGCTGTCAGATACATTTTTTCAAACAGCGGCGCGGTCAGGCGCAGATATGTATCGCAGTCCTTATCGCCCATGAGCGCGCACACGGCGACGCGTCTGCCGCTTGTGAAGCGCTCCAGAAACGCTTTAAGCGCCGAGGCGCAGCCCTCGTTGTGACCGCCGTCAAGAATAATATTATCGCCGATAAGCTCCATTCGCGCGGGCATAACGGCGTTTTTCATCCCCTGTTCTATCGCTTCGTCGCTGACATTCAAGCCGCATTCGCGCACGGCGGTGACGGCTGTCAGCGCATTTTTTATCATATGGTCGCCCGCGAACGGTATGCGGAGATTCAGCGAGCCGTAAACTATATCCGTGCCGCATATCGTCTCGTCAACAACGCGGCAGGCGGTCATATCCGGCACTGCGAGCCTATTTTTTTCGCGCCGAGCGGTTTCTTCTATGACACGGCGTGCATCGGCAGACTGCTCGGGATACATGGCCGTTACGCCGCGCGGCTTGATTATTCCGCATTTCTGCGCGGCTATTTCAGCTATTGTATTGCCGAGTATCGCGGTGTGATCCATGGAAATCGAGGTTATGACGGAGACGAGCGGAGTTTTTATAATATTCGTTGAATCGAGCAGCCCGCCGAGTCCGACTTCGAGCACGACGGCATCGCATTTGCGCTCTTTGTACCAGAGAAACGCGGCGGCGGTCAGAGTTTCGAACTCGGTCGCGACAATCCCGCGCTTGTCGAGCTCGTCGCACGCTAATTTAACGCGCTCAACGACCGAGGCAAGCTCCTCCGGCGGAATCATCTCGCCGTCAATTTGCATGCGCTCGCAAAAATCGATGACATAGGGCGAAGTGAACAGCCCGGTTCTGTACCCTGCGGCGGAGAGTATGCAGGATATCATGGTGCTCGTCGAGCCCTTGCCGTTCGTCCCGGCAACATGGATAAAGCGAAGCTCATCCTGCGGGTTGCCGAGCGCGGCGCAGAGCGCCCTGATACGCTCCATGCCGGGGTGTATGCCAAAGGTCAGGCGCGAATGGATATATTCGATTGCTTCGGTTGGTGTCATCCGTCTTCCTCCGTAAAGCATCAAAGGACGGGACATGCCCGTCCTTTGCAGGTTGGTTTTTATGTGCAGGAGAACATACGCAAATGCGAACGAATACCGATTTACGGGCGGATGATATCCGCCCCTACAGTGCATGGTTCCCGCAACGCAGTATCGCGCAAAAATATGCATTGGCGACCAAAATTTACGCACAGGCGAGCCAATAGCGGAATTTGGGGTGAGACAAGGCGTGGGGTTCTGCACGCGAGGGAGCGCACGCGGGTGCGTGACCGAACGTGCACGGCTCTCACAACGCAGTATCGCGCGAAATTACGCATTGGCGTCAAGAGTTACGCACAGGTGAGCCAATAGCGGAATTTTGGGCGAGACAAGGCGTGGGGTTCTGCACGCGAGGGAGCGCACGCGGGTGCGTGACCGAACGTGCACGGCTCTCACAACGCAGTATCGCGCGAAATTACGCATTGGCGATCTTGGAGAGGCTGTCGTTGAGCATCGCAATCTTCTCGTTCAGCTTTCTCGCCGCTTCGCGCTGAGCCTCGACGACCGGCGCGGGAGCTTTGGAGACGAAGTTCTCGTTGGAGAGCTTGGCGTTGATGCCGTCGAGCTGCTTCTGAGCGGAGGCGAGCTCTTTGTTGAGTCTTGCGCGCTCGGCTTCGAAGTCAACGAGGTCGCCCATGGGGATATATATCTTTGCGGCGTCGGTGACGATGCAGACTGCGCCGTCTATCTCAATGCCGTCCTCAACCTCGACCTCGGACGCGCCCGCGAGCTTCTGCATGAACTCGCCGGAGAGTCTGAAGGTATCGACATAAGAGGTGCTGATATATATTTTTGCTCTCTTGGAATGAGGAACGTTCATCTCGGCGCGGCGGTTTCTTATCGCCCTGACCGCGTCCATAATCATGTTCATCTGCTCTTCCTCTGCGCTGAAGTTCAGAGCGTCGGAATACTGCGGCCAATCGGAGACCATTATGCTCGCGCCCTCATGCGGCAGAGACTGCCAAATCTCCTCGGTCACGAACGGCATGAACGGATGGAGAAGCTTCAGAACATTGGACATGACATATATGAGCACACGCTTTGCGCACTGTGCGGGCTCGCCGCCCTTTTGCAGGCGAATCTTCGCAAGCTCGATATACCAGTCGCAGAAAACATCCCAAATGAAATCATAGAGCTTCTGAACGGCGATGCCGAGCTCGAATCTCTCGAGATTGTCCGTAACCTCTTTGACGAGGTCGTTATAGAGGCTGAGCACCCACTTATCCTCGAGCGCAAGCTCATCGGGCAGACCCGCTTCTTCGGAGCCGTCGAGGTTCATGAGGATAAAGCGCGCGGCGTTCCAGAGCTTGTTTGCAAAGTTGCGGCTCGCTTCGACCTTTTTGTCGGAATATCTCATGTCGTTTCCGGGGCTGTTGCCGTTGGCAAGGGTGAAGCGCAGGGCGTCTGCGCCGTACTTGTCAATGACCTCGAGCGGATCGATGCCGTTGCCGAGCGACTTCGACATCTTTCTGCCCAGCTCATCGCGGACAAGTCCGTGGATGAGGACGGTATCGAACGGAACCTGACCGGTCTGCTCGATGCCGGAGAACATCATTCTCATGACCCAGAACGGGATTATATCGTAACCTGTGACAAGGGTGTTGGTGGGATAATAGCGCTTGAAATCCTCGCTGTCGGTATTCGGCCAGCCGAGGGTCGAGAACGGCCAGAGAGCCGAGGAGAACCAGGTATCAAGCGTATCGGGATCCTGATGGATATGGGTGCTGCCGCACTTCGAGCACTTATCGGGAGCGGTTCTTGCAACGGTTATCTCGCCGCAGTCGTCGCAATACCACGCGGGAATGCGGTGACCCCACCAGAGCTGGCGGGAGATGCACCAGTCGCGGATATTCTCGAGCCAATGGAAATAGACTTTCTCGAAACGCTTCGGGACGAACTTTGTCTCGCCGTTCTTGACAGCATCGATAGCAGGACCCGCGAGGGGCTTCATGCTGACGAACCACTGCTTTGAAACGCGGGGCTCAACGGTAGTCGAGCAGCGGTAGCAGGTGCCGACATTGTGGTTATAATCCTCGACCTTGACGAGAGCGCCCTCAGCTTCAAGATCCTTGACGATAGCTTTTCTCGCCTCGTATCTGTCCATGCCGGCGTACTTCGGATAGTCGTCGACTATCTTTGCGTCATCGGTCAGGACATTGATAACGGGCAGGTTATGGCGCAGACCGACCTCGAAGTCGTTCGGGTCATGCGCGGGAGTTATCTTAACGACACCGGTACCGAAATCTATCTCGACATAATCATCGGCGACAACGGGTATCTCGCGGTGGACTATGGGCAGAATGAGCGTCTTGCCGACGATATCCTTATATCTCTCATCATTGGGGTTGACGGCAACAGCGGTATCGCCGAGCAGGGTCTCGGGTCGGGTCGTTGCAAGCTCAAGATAGCCGCTTCCGTCCTTGAAAGGATAGCGAAGATGCCAGAAGTGACCCGCCTGATCCTCATATTCGACCTCGGCGTCGGAGATAGAAGTCAAGCAATGGGGGCACCAGTTGATTATTCTCTCGCCCCTGTAAATGAGTCCCTTTTCATAGAGGTTGCAGAAAACCTCGTTGACGGCCTCGTTGCAGCCCTCGTCCAAAGTGAAGCGCTCGCGCTCCCAGTCGCAGGACGAGCCCATCTTCTTGAGCTGTTCGATTATTCTGCCGCCGAACTTCTCTTTCCACGCCCATGCGCGCTCGAGGAAGCCTTCACGGCCGACATCGTCCTTTGTAAGACCTTCTTTTGCCATAGCCTCGACTATCTTCGCCTCGGTGGCGATAGAAGCGTGGTCAGTGCCGGGCAGCCAGAGGGTATCATAGCCCTGCATGCGGTGATAGCGGATAAGTATATCCTGAAGAGTATTGTCAAGAGCATGACCCATATGGAGCTGACCCGTGATGTTCGGAGGGGGAATAACTATTGTATAGGGTTTCTTCTCCGGGTCGGGTACGGCGTGGAAGAAATTGCCGTCGAGCCAGAATTTATAGGTTCTGTCCTCCACTTCCTTCGGATCATACTGTTTTGCGAGTTCCTTTGCCATAACATAATCCATTTCTCCGGCGAATAGATTTTACATGAACGCTGATTGCTCCGCGCCGGAGGAGCAGCGTTGATTTTACATTTCAGAAATCGGCAGCGATGCGGTATTCAGACACTGGCATACGCTTTTTGGGGTAATATCCTCTTTTCCGATGAGTTACTCTATATTATCACATTCAGAAGCGTTTTTGTCAAGAGATTTAACGCTTTTTGACTTCTCCGGAGGCAAAAATGAAGAACACGAAACGGCTTCTTATAAACACGCTGACGCTCGCCGCGACATCGTTTCTCATGCGCACGGTCGGCGTTGCGTTCAATGTATATCTGACCGGGCGGTTGGGCGCGGCGGGAATAGGACTTTTTTCGCTCGTCACGGATGTGTACGCGATGGCGCTGACGTTTTCGTTCGCCGGTCTGCCGCTCGCATCGACGCGGCTCACGGTCGAAGATTCCGGAAAAAATGCCGGGCAGGGCGCATGGATAATGCGGCGGTGCGCGCTCTACGGGCTGACGGTCGGGTGCATGATGCTCGCCGCCGTATGGTTCGGCGCGGAGCTGATAGCAAAGCTGTGGCTCGGCGACATACGCACAGCGTCGTCGCTTCGCATACTCGCGCTGAGCCTTCCCGCGGCGTCGGTCGGCTGCGCGTTCAGCGGATATTTCACGGCGCGGCGCACGGTGCTCAAATACGCGGCGGTGCAGATATTCGAGCAGGCAGTAAAAATAGCGGTCTCTGTTCTGATGCTCAGATTCTGGGCGGCAAAGGGCGCGGAATACGCCTGCGACGCAGTGGCGCTCGGCATAACGATATCGCAGATAAGCTCGCTGATATGTGCCTTTTTGCTCTATAAATCAACGAAGCACCAAAAACCGAAAGAGAAAACGCCAGGCGGGCTTCGGGCTCTGCTGCGCATTGCGCTCCCGGACGCCGCCGGATCGTGCGCACGCTCGGTGCTGCTGACGATAGAACACCTGCTGATTCCCGTGGGCTTTCGCAAATCGGGACAGAGCGCGGGCGGCGCAATGACGCTCTACGGAGTCATTCACGGCATGGCTCTGCCGGTCATACTCTACCCCGCCGCCATAATGACGGCTCTCGCGAGCATGCTTGTGCCGGAATTTGCCGAATGTGCGGCACGCGGCAACAGAAACAGGATAGACAGCATGGCGGCGCGGGCGATAAAAATAACCGTGCTGTTTTCGATGGGCACGGCGGGGATAATGTTTATTTTTTCCGAGGGGCTGTCGCAGTGCATCTATGGGGACGGGCAATGCGCGGAATATCTGCGCGTGCTCGCGCCGCTGCTGCCGATAATGTACACAGACACGACAGTTGACGGAATACTCAAAGGGCTCGACCAGCAGGTCTATTCGATGAGATACAACATAATTGACTCCGCGATGTGCGTCGTGCTCGTGCTGATACTCATACCGAAATATTCCGTAAAGGGCTATGTCGCGATACTTTTTATCAGCGAGATAGTTAATTTTTCGCTGAGCATACACAGGCTCTCAAAAGTTTGCACGCTCGAAATAAATATCATGGATTCGATAATAAAGCCCGCTGTCTGCGTGACGGCCTCGTTTCTTACGGGACTGCTGCTCTCCTCGGCGCAGGGCAGCGGAAAAGCCGCGCTGACAATTATAATAACTGTCAACGCGGCGGTATATATTCTTCTGCTGATGCTCACGGGCAGCATCTCGGCGCAGGATATTATTTGGTTCAAAAATATCTTTTCGCGCGGCTCAAAATCTGAAAAAAGAGGGCTCTGCGCTGCTCGGATAAACGACCGTCAGCGTTCCCTGAGCGACTGATATTTCGCTTCTTTTGCCAACAAATTCATTGCTGACGCCGAGGGCATATGTGTTCTTCAAAGTGCCGTTTTTGAGCTCATATTTGAGTCCGCTTATAGTGACACCCGATGAGATATCCGAATGTGAGAACACGGAGATCATACCCTTTGCGTTCTCGTCAAAAAGAATTCTGCCGTTTGTTATCGAAGTGAACGAAGTTTCGCGCGCGTCGATAATCGCAGTCATTCCGCGCCTTGAAAGAGACGAGATGAGCTGGATATTCGCAAGAGTATGGTCGGCTCTGCCGCCCGATGCGCCGTAGAGAATGAAATTTTTATATCCGCGCATCACGCCCTCTGCGACCGCCGCGCCCATATCTGTGTCGTTCTTCTCGCAGGGCAGGACGATAATATTCCGCCCGTTCGGAGTGTGCCCGAGGGAATCGAAATCGCCTATGACCAAATTCGGCGTTATGCCGAGATTCTGAAGATACAGCAGACCTTTATCGGCAGCGATGATGAAATCGCCCTCCCCTGTCGGGCGGATTCCGAAGAAGTCGCCGCCGCCGACTATATGACACACTTTGTTCATAATATCACCGTCCGTTTGTTTCTTTGACAATTATATATCATCAATCATAATTTTTCAATCGGCGAAGCGTTTTTATCAAAAACTCCACGGCACATATGCCGCGGCAACCGCCAGGAGCACCGCCGGAAGCATATTAGCCACTCTCAGCTTCTTCCCCCACACAAGATTTACTCCTATGCAGAAAATCAGGACGGAGCCGACAAGCGACAAATATGAGATCGCCGTCGCTGTCATTATGGGAGAAACGAGCTTTGCAAGGAGCGTTATCGCGCCCTCGAAAACGAACACCGGAATCGCAGAGAACACAGCGCCTTTGCCCATGGACGAACTCATCACCGCGACAATAATAAAATCAAGCACCGATTTAACGGCGAGGGTCGAATAATCGCCCTGCAGGCCGTCCTGTATAGCACCGACGATTGCCATAGCGCCGATAGAGACTGTAAGAGAAGCAGTCACAAAAGCGTTGACAAAGCTCGTGTCGCCGCCGTTTCCCGTTTTCTTCTTGAGCCATTCGCCGAATTTCTCGAAGCCCTTTTCAATTCCGACAAGTTCGCCGATTATTGTTCCCAGCGCGAGGCACAGCACGACCAGCATAGATTTTGCGCTGATTATTTCGCCGTTGTCGATTTTCAGCATTCCCTGCATCGCCCCGGCGATTGCTATAAAAAGGACGCTGATTCCGCAGGCTTTGTTGAGTGCATCCTGCTGCTCGGTCTTGAACAATTTGCCGGCAAAAATGCCTACAACACCGCCGACGACAACACTCGCGCTGTTTATCAATGTTCCGATTCCTATCATTATCTTTTCTCTCCAGACACACAAAAAAGCACCCGAACCACAGTCCGGGCACTTTTAAATATTAATTTTTATGCCGCATCGTCTTCCGCCGGCGAAGTTGAGCCGAAATCGGGAAGAGTGAACGGGAAGCGGCGGGTCGTGCTCTCCGCCTCGGTGACATTGCTCACCGGCTCGGAGGTATGCTCGTGGGTTACGGGCTCTTCGCTCTCCGCCACAGTACCGACATCGGTGCGCGGACGGGTCGACGCAGAATATGATCCGGAACCGGAGCCGCCGTTGCCGCTCGGGACTGCGCCCTTTTTCAGCAGGTCGACAGCGGAGACATGGTTATCGCCGATCTTTATATTCGTGTCGCCGTAGAGAGCGAGCTGGAGCTCACGCGCAACGACGGGATAATCGACGACCCAGACCGAGAGGCGCTGGTTGATCATCTTGCCGTAGTAGGTATAGAGCTGAGCGGAAGTGTAGTTGCCCTCGGTCGGCATGACTATCTGCTTTATCTGATAGTTCATCCAGCCCTGAGAGAGAGCCTGGGTCATAAGAGAAAGAATCTCGCTGCGCTTGTAGTTCGTCACAACATTGGGCAGGACGATATCGAGTGCGTTGTTGAGCTGACCCGCAGAGGCGTTCTGCGCGCTCTTGATGAGAGCCATGATAACGGTACGCTGTCTCGCGGTTCTGCCGACATCGCCTTCGTTATCGACATGGCGGATACGGCTATAAACCAGAGCCTGGCTGCCGTTGAGCTTGACGGAATCGCCGGAGCTTATTTTCTTTATCTTCGTTGTGGTGCGGTTGATATAATCCGCCTCATAGGGCTCAATAGGAACGGAAACGCCGCCGAGAGAGTCTATAAGCTTCGGGAAGCTCTTGAAATCGACGCTGATATAGTGGTCAATTTCAATCTTATAGTTGTTTTCAAGTGTCTCGATAAGCGCCGCGGGGCCGCCCCAGAAATAGGCGTGGTTCGTCTTGCAGCAGCGCTCGGAGCCGTTGATGTTCATATAGGTATAGCAGTCTCTGAGGAAAGACACGAGCGTTATCGTCTTGGTCTTTTTGTTGAGCGAGAGCAGGATAATGGCATCCGAGCGTCCGCCCTCCGCCTTGCCGGTCTCGCTGTCGACGCCGAGAAGCAGAACATTGATTATGTTCTTGCTCGAATACTTCGCGCCGCCGTTCTTCGCCCACGCAGTTATGAGATTGTCGATACTCGAAGCATCGCTAACATCGTACATCGCATCAAACTGCTCCTCGGGCGCAAAGGTGCCCTCGGGATTGCCGTTGCCGCCGTGGTCGATGGTAATAAGTCCGAGCTTATTGCCGATATAGATGCCGCCGCCGATTATAGCCAGGGCGAGCACCACGCAGACAACGGTAATCGTGATTTTGAGATTGCGTTTGTTGTTGTCCATAAAAAACTGTTTGAATGTTCTTTTTTCTTTCTTTTCCATAAAGCAGCTCACTTTCAACAGTATACGGCATATTGTATCACTTTTCGTGTCAAAAAGCTATACCAATCCCACAATTTTATTCTTTCTTTATTTTTAGCTGTTTACACAAAGCGTGTAAAATATAAAACGCACGGAATTGGGATTTTACTGCACGGCGGCGAAAAAAATTTTTTAGAGAATGATATCGCCGCCGAAAAAGTCCAATTGATATAACGCTGAGCATACATAGAACAGATTCGCAGGTGTAAATGCCGACGGCAAACGGATATTGCAATATTGTAAATTCGCACAATCGTGTAGGGCGAATATCATCCGCCCGCGAATTTTGCAGTGATTTATTGACATGCAACTCGCAGGGTGCGGCGACCCCGACGCACCGCTGCTGCGTAAGCGGCACGATATGAAATTGTAAATTTTGTACTCTACCTTTGCGTCATACAATAATCAAACAATATATACTTTCCGCGTTTCGGCATTTTCTTTTTATTTGAAAAAGAAAACGCCTGCAAAAGAAAAGCAAACTCAGGGCTTCGCCCCGAGACCCCGGCAACGCCGCGCCGCCGTACATAGCTTGCGGCTCTCAATCAGTTGCTCGGCACATTCGCACGCAAACGCGCCGGAGCTTGAACGAGTGCGTGCTCGTGCGTCTTGCTTCGCAAGCCGTTCCCTCGCCCCTCTTAGTTGGCTTATCAAACACTGCGGCGCGGCTATTTAAGGTCTGATTATAAAATTTAGCTGAGTCGCTTGTCTTTACTCTGCTATGACTCAAGTGATAGATAAATCCAAGTTTGCCGAATTGATAAACGGCACACTTTTAACACCTTGCGGCAACAAAAAAACGACCTATGAGCCATAGATCGTTTTTTATACACCCCGCTAAAAATCAATGGGGAAATTATTCATCAAACAGACCTTCCATGAGTTCGAGTGCTGCTTTGCGGCGGCGTTCTTCTTCCTCGCGGTCGAGCACGAACGAGCCGTCCGGCAGGCGGCGCAGGACACTGCCCTCGCCCGCTCTGTCGGGGAGCAGAGCACGATTGATATTGACCATTGTTTCGCCGTCTTTTTCGCAGACTGCGTAGTTTCCTTCGATACGGTCGATGGCGTAATATTCCATTATTTCGCCTCCTTTTTTACTTCTCAGCGGTCTTATTATCCGGGAAAGCCGTTGAAAGATGCTCGCCGTCAGAGCCGACAACTATCGTGCCCTTTATATCCGTGCGCTCATACGGGATATTATATTTCTCAAGCTTCTCTATAGTCTCCTTGTGCGGGTGGCCGTAATCGTTATCCTTGCCGCAGGAGATGAGCGCGAGCGACGGAGACACGACCTTGAGGAATTCCTCGCTCGTCGATGTGCTGCTGCCGTGGTGACCGAGTTTCAGAACATCAGCTTTAATATCCGCGCCGTTTGCGAGTATCTTCTTCTCGCTCTTCTCCTCGGCATCGCCCGTGAATAGGAACGAATTCTTGCCGTAGACAACTTTCATCACGACAGAGGCGTTGTTGAGATCCTCAGGAGTGCCGACGGGTCCGACTATAGTAATTTTTGCATCGCCGAGGGTATATGTATCGCCGACTTTTGCGGAAATGACTTTAGCTCCGGACGCTTTGACGGCTTTTATGAGCTTCTGATATATCGAAGTTGTGGGAACAAGGGAGTTCGGGAGCTTCGGCATGATAATATTGTCGACCTTTATCCCCTCGATGACCTTGGGCATACTGCCGATATGGTCGGAATGAGGGTGGGTGGCGACTATGTAATCAAGCTTTTCGACGGAGTTCGCTTTGAGATAATTGAGTATCGTCTGATCGTTGCCGCGCTCGCCTGCGTCTATCAGCATGGCATGGTCGCCGCTCTTGACTAAGATGCTGTCGCCCTGACCGACATCTATGACATGGACGGTAAACGGCTGGCTGAGCGCGTCGCCGCTCTGTATCGTCTGCTCGTCGCCCGAGAGCAGCTCGCCCCATGTGGGGATATCGAACGGGAGATTCATATAGGGCGCGAAGGTTATCAGCAGCGCGACGGCTATCACAACTGCGGTGACGATTATCTTCGTGCGCTTGTTCTGTGCGGCAGAGCCGCTTTTTCTCTGATTTGCCATATTTCCTCCGATCAGTTATCGTCGTCTGCGGGAGCATCCGACAGGGCGCATTTTTCCATCCACTGCTGCTTGGTTATAAGCACCTGGCGGGGCTTGCTGCCCTCGAACGGTCCGATGATACCCTTGCTCTCGAGTTCATCCATGAGCCTTGCGGCGCGGGCATAGCCGAGCTTCAATTTGCGCTGGAGAAGAGTTGTTGAAGCCATTTTGGCATCGAGCACGACCTCGACGGCGTTCGGGAACATCTCATCGCCCGGCTCTTCGCCGTCATCGCCGCCTGCGGCGCTGTTCTTCTTAGTCGAACCGGCTATCGCCGCCTGCCTGTTTATCTCGTCCATAATGCCCTCATCGTACTCCGCCTCGGCGTTGTGCTTGATGAAGTCGGCAACATCCTCGACCTCTTCGTCGGAGATGAAGCAGCCCTGGATACGGGTCGGCTTGTTTGCGCCGATGGGGCTGAAGAGCATATCGCCGTTGCCGATAAGCTTCTCCGCGCCGGACATATCGAGTATCGTTCTCGAATCGACCGACGAAGAAACGGAGAGTGCGATTCTGCTGGGGATATTCGCTTTGATGATACCCGTGATAACATCGACGGAGGGACGCTGAGTCGCTATGACAAGGTGCATACCGGCGGCACGCGCTTTCTGAGCGAGGCGGCATATCGCGTCCTCGACTTCATTCGGCGCGACCATCATAAGATCGGCAAGCTCATCGATGAAGATAACTATCTGATGCATCGGGCGCAATGACTTATCGCGCTCGGCTAACTTGTTATATCCTCTTATATCACGGACATTCTTCTCGGAGAGTATCTTATATCTGTTCTCCATCTCGTTGACCGCCCATGTGAGGGCGCCCGAAGCCTTGCGCGGATCGGACACGACGGGCACGGCGAGATGCGCGATGCCGTTATAGACCGTGAACTCGACCTGCTTGGGGTCTATCATAAGAAGCTTCACTTCGTCGGGAGTCGCGTTATAGAGAATGCTGACTATCATTGTGTTCAGGCACACGGATTTACCGGAACCCGTAGTACCCGCTATGAGCAGATGCGGCATCTTCGCGAGGTCTGCGCAGACGGCGTTGCCCGCGATATCCTTGCCGAGGACGACATTGAGCTTGCTCTGGGCGTTCTTGAACTGCGGAGTTTCGATTATCTCGCGCATATAGACCATCGAGCGCAGCTTGTTGGGCACCTCGATGCCTATCGCCGCCTTGTTCGGAATAGGCGCTTCGATTCTTATTCCCGACGCGGCAAGGCGCAGGGCGATATCATCCGCAAGGTTGGTTATTTTATTTATTCTGACGCCCGCGTCCGGCTGAAGCTCATATCTCGTGACGGACGGACCGCGGCTTATCTCAGTTATCTTTGCGTGGACATTGAAGCTTTCGAGCGTGTCAAGCAGCTTCTGCGCGTTGGATTTGAGCTCGTCGGAGAAGTTGTCGTTGCCGTCGTGGATAGGCTCCTTGAGGCAGGTTATCGGCGGCTTGCGATAAGTCGGCTGGCTCTCGATAACAGGCTCTTCTTCCTCGTCCTCCTCCGGCACATCGGGCACGGGGTCGGGCTCTTTGACGGGCGGGAGCTCCGGCTCTTTCTTCTTCGGCTTTTCGGGCTCGGCGGGCTTTTTGCTTATATCGAGCATTTCGAGCTCGTCTTTCGCGCTCTCGGTCGGCAGAGGCGGCACGCAGGCGGGTCTGCCGTCCACAACGGCGGCGGCCTTTGACACGCCCTCGGCTATCTTCGCGGTCGCCGACGCGGCGTTGACGCGGTTGACTATATCATCGATGCCGACATCGGTCTGAGCCGGCTTGCGCGGGAACACGGTGGGCTCGGGTCCTTCATCGGCGGCGGATTTTTTGCGGCTCTTTGCAGTTGCTGCGGGCGCATCGGTCGGCAGAGGCGGCACGGGGAACGGACGGGGGCTGACATAGGGCTCCTCCTCTTTTTTCTCCCTGCGCTTGTCTCTCGACGGCGCTCTCTCCTGCTCGTCTCTGACGCGCTGCGCTCCGCGCTCAAGGCGTTCGTTGGTGTCCTCGCTCATGCGCTTTATGGGCCTGGCGATAGACGTACCGAGGCGGGACAGGGTGAGTCCCGTGAGGAACATTATGCTGACTATCAGCAGGATAATATTGATTATCGCCGCGCCGACCTTGCCAGCCATTTTGGCAAGCAGTCCGCCGACGAGCGCACCGAGCGCGCCCGCACTCGGGAATGTGTCATAATCCCTCCACGCGGTCTTTATCTGATCGCCGAGGGTCATGAGCGAAAAATATTCCGACGGGTTCGAGAAAATATGTATCGCCGAGCACAGCAGCAATATTGATATCCCGACGCCGATAAGGTTCGACGATATCGAGCCGAACGTCTTGTTCATGGCAAGCATGACCGAGACGTAGATGAGCATGACGGGCCAGATATATGTACACGTGCCGAACACGCCGAACATAAAATTATGCACGGCGCGCCACGCGCTCTCGCCCTCGATAAACGCCATGGCTATGAGCAGAGCCGCGACAGCCATGAGCGCGATAGCCGCTTTCTGGCGGCGCGAGGACTGCTGCTCGGGAGTCTGCCCGACAGGCTCTTTTGCAGCCGCAGGCTTTGAAGCCGGGGCTTTTTTGGGCGTTGCGGTTGTTGTTTTTTTCTTCTTAGCGGCCGTTGACTTTGCCGCAGTCTTTTTCGCAGCCATTAAGGCCCTCCTTAGAAATTTGAACGAACTTATCTGACCTTTTCAACTATTCCGGCGATTATAACAACAATGCCGAGGACAAGGCAGTAGTAACCGAAAATTTTGAACTTATCGATCTTGACGAGCCACTCGAGAGCCTTTATCGCGGCAAAGCCGACGACTGCGGCGGTAACAACGCCTATAATAACGGGCAGAATATCTATCTGCTCGCCGAGGGCTACGGCGTCCTTTATCTCCATGACATTGGCGGCAAGGATAGCCGGGATGCCGAGGATAAACGAATAGCGAACCATATACTCTTTAGAAACGCCGCAAAGCATACCGGTCGAGATGGTCGAGCCGGAGCGCGAGATGCCGGGGAATCCGGCGGCAAAAGCCTGAGCCACACCGACAGCAAACGCAGATTTCGTGCCTATCTGGGGACGCGCCTTGACTTTCTTTGCGCGCCACGAGCCGACGAGCAGGAGCGCTGCGGTGACGAGGAAGCAGACGCCCTCGACGAATATATCATTGTCATCGGCAAGACCGCCGAGAACGTCCATGATGCGTCTGTCGCCGCCGACGGGAATGAGCAGGAACAGCAGAGGCACGCAGGAGATAACGAACATGAAGAGCATGCGTCTGTTCTCGTTCATCTCGCTCCACTTGAACTTGCCTGTGAATATATCTTTTATGGTTTTGAAAAATTCAACGATAAGACCCCAGATGGTCTTGTAATAAACGACGAACACGGCTATCAGAGTGCCCATATGTAACAGCACCGTGAACAGCAGCGAGCTTGTGCCGCCGACATTGCCGAAGAAGTGCTGAAAGACCGAGAGATGCCCGCTCGATGAGATGGGCAGGAATTCGGTCACGCCCTGCAGGAAGCCGAGCAGTATTGCCTTGAGTATTTCCATGATATATTACCCCTTTTCCTTTTTTCCGGCGGAATATAAAGCGCCGGGTGAATAACACGGTTTCAGATATTCAAACGGATCAGTCGTCACAAGTCTTTCAACGACCTCACCTTTTTCTGTCCTTGAACACATCACGCAGCCAAACGAAGTCTGATGCTCGCAGATGTCCGCGGGCGGCTGCATAAAAATCTCGGCGGGAGAAACAACTGTGTAGAGCATCACCCGTTCTCCCCTTTCTTTTCGCTCTGCTCCTCAATCATATCGCAGAGCTTATCGAGGGCATCGGAGAGAGAGCCGAGGGAATCTATAAGCCCCTCTTTGACCGCCGCCTCGCCGTCGAGCACGGTGCCGACATCCATGACGAGCTGACCCGTTGCGAGCATAAGCGAGCGGAATCGGTCGGCGGAGATGCGCGAATTATCGGCGACAAATCTCACTATACGCTCCTGCATCTGCTCAAAATAGGACATAGTCTGCGGCACGCCCAGGACAAGGCCCGTCATTCTGACCGGGTGGACGGTCATGGTGGCGCTCGGCGCGATAAACGAATACGCGCTCGAAGCCGCGAGCGGCACGCCTATCGAATGTCCGCCGCCGAGGACGAGGGACACGGTCGGCGTTTTCATTCCGGCTATAAGCTCCGCTATCGCGAGTCCGGCTTCGATATCGCCGCCGACGGTGTTGAGGATTATGAGCAAACCTTCAATATCGCGGCTCTCTTCTATCGCGACGAGCTGCGGAATGACATGCTCGTATTTTGTGGTTTTGTTCTGCGCCGGCAGGACATAGTGACCCTCTATCTGACCGATAACAGTCAGGCAATGGATATAATGTCCGCGCTTGTCAACGGTTATCGAGCCTGTTTCGACTATCTGGCGAAGCTCCCTGTCCGTGCTGTCGGAGGAATCTCCGTCTTCCTCGCTGACGCTCGGGGTCGGCGCGACGGGCTCCAATATGCTGTCTTTTTGTTCTTCGTGCTTTTTTCTGTTCATCGAATTCACTCCCGACAAACAGTATGCCCGAATAACTTTAGATAATTCAGCCACGGCACAGCGCACTGCGGCAGATTACATTTTATTATACCACGCGGAAAGCTTTCGGGCAACACAAAAATCGTCATATATCAAATTCATCTAATCATATATCAATTTCACCTATAAAATGTAATATATACAGGTATATATTTGGCGCGGCGCACCTTGACAAAATCCGCGGATTGCAATAAAATTTAAAGGTAATTTTATTTTTATACGGAGGGATACAAGTGGGCAGCACTATTGCACAAAAGCTTATAAAAAGCCACCTGCTCAGCGGCGACATGACCGTTGGCAGCGAGATCGGTCTGAGGATCGATCAGACTCTCACTCAGGACGCCACAGGCACCATGGCATACCTTGAATTCGAGGCTATGGGAGTCGAGAGAGTAAAGACCGAGCTTTCGGTCGCATACATTGACCACAACACTTTGCAGACCGGCTTTGAAAACGCGGACGATCACAGATTCATCAGGAGCGCCGCGAAAAAGAGAGGACTGCTTTTTTCACGCCCCGGCAACGGCATCTGCCATCAGGTGCATCTTGAGCGCTTCGGCATCCCCGGCAAGACGCTCATCGGCTCGGACAGCCACACCCCGACCGGCGGCGGTATCGGCATGCTCTCGTTCGGCGCGGGCGGACTCGACGTCGCGGTTGCGATGGGCGGCGGCGCATACTACATAACTATGCCCAAGATGACTCGCATAAACCTGCACGGCGCGCTTTCGCCGTGGGTCAGCGCGAAGGATATAATCCTCGAAGTTCTTCGCATCATGTCCGTCAAGGGCGGCGTGGGCAAGATAATCGAATACGGCGGAGACGGAGTCAAGACTCTTTCTGTCCCCGAGCGCGCAACGATAACCAACATGGGCACGGAGCTCGGCGCAACGACCTCTGTTTTCCCCTCCGACGAAGTGACGAAGGCTTTCCTCGCCGCTCAGGGCAGAGAGCAGGATTGGGTCGAGGTCAAGGCGGACGACGATGCAGTCTATGACGAGGTTATCGACATAGACCTCAGCACCCTCGAACCCCTTGCGGCAATGCCCCACATGCCCGACAACGTAAAGAAAGTTTCCGAAATAGGCGAGATAAAGATCGACCAGGTCTGCATCGGCTCCTGCACGAACTCCTCGCTCTACGATATGCTCAAGGTGGCGGCTATCCTCAAGGGCAAGCGCGTCGCTCCGAGCGTCAGCCTCACCATCTCCCCCGGCTCGATGCAGGTTCTCAGAATGCTCTCCGAGGACGGCGCACTCTCCGATATCCTCGGCGCGGGCGCAAGACTGCTTGAGTGCGCGTGCGGTCCGTGCATCGGCATGGGTCAGTCCCCGAACTCGGGCGCTGTCTCTCTGCGTACCTTCAACCGCAACTTTGAGGGACGCTCCGGCACTGCCGACGCGGGCGTTTATCTCGTCAGCCCCGAGGTCGCTGCGGCATCCGCTCTCACAGGCGTGCTGACCGACCCGAGAACCCTCGGCGAGGCGCCGCACATCACAATGCCCGATCACTTTGAAATAAACGACAATCTTATTGACAAGCCCGCTTCTCCGGAAGAGGCCAAGAATCTTGAGATAGTCTACGGTCCGAACATCAAGCCCGTCCCCAACGGCGACGCACTGCCCGAGAGCATCGAGGCTGAGGTCGTTCTCAAGGTCGGCGACAACATCACAACCGACCACATCATGCCCGCAGGCGCAAAGATTCTCCCCTACCGCTCGAACGTGCCGTTCCTGTCGAACTTCTGCTTCAAGCAGTGCGACGAGAACTTTGCCGAGCACTGCAAGCAGGCAGGCAAGGGAATCATCATCGGCGGCAGCAACTACGGTCAGGGCTCCTCGAGAGAGCACGCGGCTCTTGTTCCGCTGTATCTCGGCATAAAGAGCGTTATCACAAAGTCCTTTGCACGCATACATCAGGCGAACCTCATAAACGCCGGCATTGTACCGTTCACCTTCGCCGATCCCGCCGACTATGACCGCATCGAGAAAGGCGACAAGCTCGCGCTCGACGGCATCAGAGAGACCATTGAAAACGGCGGCGAGGCTGTTCTCAAGAATGAGACAAAGGGCGAGAGCTACAAACTCTGCTACAGTTTCTCCGGCAGACAGAAGGACATAATCCTCGCAGGCGGTCTGCTCAACTACACAAGAGAATCACACAAATAAGAGAGGAAGATAAACATGACAGAGGCACAGGTCAAGAACGCCGTCGAAAAATTTGAGGCTCTCATCCGCGCTCAGAGCGACCGTTCGGACAAAATAAAGGCTCAGGGCGATTTCATCGACTTCAAGTCGCTCGACAAGATCATCATCGGCGTCTGCGGCGGCGACGGCATCGGTCCGGTCATCACCAAGGAATCCGCAAGAGTTCTCGAATATCTGCTTGACGACAAAGTTAAGGCGGGCAAGATTGAATTCAAGGTCATCGACGGACTGACCATCGAAAACCGCGTCAAGGCGAACAAGGCTATCCCCGACGACGTGCTCGAAGAGCTCAAGAGCTGCCACGTTATCCTCAAGGGTCCGACCACTACCCCGCAGGCGGGCGATCCGTGGCCGAACATCGAGAGCGCAAACGTTGCGATGAGAAAGGCTCTCGATCTGTTTGCGAACCTCCGCCCAGTCAAGGTTCCCGAGCAGGGCATTGACTGGACTTTCTTCCGCGAGAACACCGAGGGCGCATATGCCGTCGGCTCGATGGGCGTCAATGTTACCGACGACCTCGCGCTCGACTTCGTCGTGACGACCTCCGAGGGCTGCGACAGAATCGCAAGACTCGCATATGACTACGCGCGCCGCAATAACAAGGGTCGCGTTTCGATAATCACAAAGGCAAATGTCATCAAGACCACGGACGGCAAGTTCCTCAACCTCTGTAAAAAGGTCGGCGAGGAATATCCCGACATCGTGACCGACGAGTGGTACATTGACATCACCACGGCGAAGCTCATCGACGAGAAGCGCCGCCGCGACTTCAAGGTCTTCATTCTCCCGAACCTCTACGGCGACATAATCACCGACGAGGCTGCCGAGTTCCAGGGCGGCGTCGGCACAGCCGGCAGCGCAAACATCGGCAAGCGTTACGCGATGTTCGAGGCTATCCACGGCTCGGCTCCGAGAATGGTTCGCGAGGGCAGAGCGCAGTACGCCGATCCCTGTTCGATGCTCAGAGCGAGCGTGATGCTCCTCTCCCATATCGGCGAACAGGAAAAAGCCGATCTGCTCGAGAGAGCGCTCGACATCTGCATGTACGAGGACAAGAAGCTCAAAATCACAGGCCGCGAGGACGGCTGCACCTGCAGCGAGTTCGGCGACTATGTCATGGAGACAGTCAGAAAGATCAGCGAGTAAAAAATATGAAGTCAGCCGCAGCAATTTGTTTTGCTGCGGCTGCTTTGTTTTGGCTCACATTCAGTGGATATAAAACGAACCCGGTCGGTGCAAAATCAAATGCACTGACCGGGTTTCTATTATACTTTTTCGAGCTTGGCGTAGTTCGCCATTATCTTCTTTGTGCCGACCTTTTCGAAGGCTATTTCGAGCATGGTATCGTTTGCCATTTTCTGCATACTGAGTATCACGCCCGTGCCGTATGCCTTGTGCTTGACTGTCTCGCCGACGGAATAGCTCTGCGCCGCGGCGGCGGGTTTCTTCGCGCCCGCGCCGGAGAAGCCGGACGAAGCGGAGAAGCTGTAAGCGGGCTTCGACGGGATTGAATTCGACACTCTTGCGGGCGACTGCGCTGAAATCTTTGAAAATCCTCTCGACGAGCTTCCCTGCCCTGCGGAGCGCTGCTGCGGAATTCCGTGGGTCTGATACGACATCGGTCTTGCACCCTTTTTATCGAGCAGCTCTTCGGGTATCTCTTCAACGAATCTCGACGGGCGGTTGCGGTTCGTCATGCCGTAGAGCATTCGCGTTGATGCGCTGGAGATATAGAGCTTTTTCTTCGCGCGAGTTATCGCGACATAGGCGAGTCTGCGCTCCTCCTCGATATTCTCCGGCTCATAGAGTATCGTCTGCATTCCGGGGAATATTCCCTCCTCCATGCCGACTATAAATACATTCGGAAATTCGAGTCCCTTGGCGGAGTGTATCGTCATCATGACGACCGCCTGGGTCTGGGCGTTATAGTTATCTATATCCGTGAGCAGCGCGGTCTCCTGCAGGAAGCCGTTGAGGTCGCCCTCGGGGTTCTCCTCGCAGTAGCGGCGTATGTTGTTTCCGAGCTCCGCCAGGTTCGCCACGCGCTCCTGATATTTTTCGGGCTCGTTGGCGAGCGAGAGCGTATAGCCCGTCTCGTCAAGTATCACGCCGAGTAAATCGGCGAGAGGCATAATCTCCATCTTCTCGCGGAACGAGTCGATGAGCTTGCCGAACGCCATGAGCTTTGAAGCGGCGCGCGAAAGCTTTGCGTACTGATCCGCCGAGCGTATGACCTCGAACGGCTCAACGCCGAGCCCGTTCGCTATCTCAAAAACAGCATTGAGCGAAGTCTCTCCGATTCCGCGTTTGGGCTCGTTGATTATTCTTCTGAGCCTTATCTCGTCCGCCGTGTTGTTGACGACATAGAGATACGCCATGGCGTCTTTTATCTCTTTGCGGTCATAGAATCTGTGGCCGCCTATCATTCTGTACGGTATGCCGCTTCTGATAAACGACTGCTCGATAAGGTTCGACTGCGCGTTCATTCTGTAGAGCACCGCGTGGTCGTTCCACTCTTCGCCGTCGGCGACATTGGAAACAATCGTATCGGCAACGTGGCGGCTCTCCGCCATCTCGTCCTCGGCGACATAGAACTCGATTTTCGCGCCCTGTCCGTTATCCGTCCAGAGATTTTTGCCCTTTCGCTGTTCGTTGTTCGCGATAACGGCGTTGGCGGCATCGAGTATCGTCTGGGTCGAGCGGTAGTTCTGCTCGAGGCGGATGACCTTTGCGTTCTTATACTGCTTTTCAAAGCTCAGGATGTTCTCGATAGTTGCGCCGCGGAAGCGATAGATACTCTGATCGTCATCGCCGACGACACAGATATTCTCGTGCCCCGCCGCAAGAAGTGCAGTGAGCACATACTGCGCGTGGTTCGTATCCTGATACTCATCGACCATTATGTATTTGAAGCGGTTCTGATAGTATTCGCGGGTCTCCTTGTTCGTTTTGAGGAGCTTCACCATGTTGACTATCAAATCGTCAAAATCCATGGCGTCCGCCGCCTTGAGGAACTTCTGATATTCCTCATAGACTTCGCCTATCTTCTTCAGGCGTATATCCGCCTGGTTCGTCGAAATGAACTCGGCGGGGGTTATCAGCTCGTCCTTGGCGCGGCTTATCTCGGCGAGCACGGACTTGACGGGAATCATCTTCTCGTCATATCCGAGGCGCTTTATGCACTCCTTGGCGGCGCGTTTGGAATCGTCGGAGTCGTAGATAGTGAAATTATGCGTATAACCTATCTCATCAGCGTGGCGGCGCAGAATTTTGGCGCAGGTCGAGTGGAATGTGCTCGCCCAGACATCGTTGCCGTCTTCGCCGAGAGCCTTGCAGATTCGCTCCTTGAGCTCGCCTGCGGCTTTATTGGTGAAAGTTATCGCGAGAATCTGCCACGGCTTCGCGGGACGGACGCTCAGAAGATCCTCCGCCTCGAAAAGGCTCGTGTCGCCTGCGAGATAGTTTTCAAGCAGCGCCTCGTCGCCCTCGCGTATCGGGCGGGAAAAGTCAGAGGAATAATAAGCCTCGCCGTATTTGACGAGGTTTACGATACGGTTGACGAGCACGGTGGTTTTGCCGCTGCCCGCTCCCGCAAGTACCAAAAGCGGTCCTTTGGTAGTAAGGACCGCTTCAAGCTGCATATCATTCATCCGACTGAAGTCTTTTTTGATTATCTGCTGTCTTAAAGAAATCAGTTTTTCTATGCTCATATTACACCTTTATATGGAGATTTCGTGCGCAAGCTCATAGTCTTTCATATCTATGGTCTTGGTCATTTTGAGAGCCTCGAAGATATCGAAATCGACTATCTTGTTGTCTCTTATGCCGACAACTCTGTTGCCTATGCCCTGAGTGAGCAGGTCAACGGCGCGCGAGCCCATCTGGCTTGCCATTATTCTGTCTCTCGCAGTCGGCGAGCCGCCGCGCTGGACATGGCCGAGAATCGTTGCTCTCGACTCGACGCCGGTCTCGGCTTCGATTTTCTTTGCTATCTCAGCGGTTCCGCCGACACCCTCGGCAACGATAACTATAAAGTGCTTCTTGCCGGTCTTCTGGAACTCGCGGATGCGCGCGATAACATCGCGCTCGATATCGTACTCGACCTCGGGCACGATTATCGACGTTGCGCCGACAGCGATGCCCGCTTCAAGTGCGAGATAACCTGCGCCGCGTCCCATGACCTCGACGACCGTGCAGCGGTCGTGAGACTCGGAAGTGTCGCGAATGCGGTCGACCATCTGAACGATGGTGTTAAGGCAGGTGTCATAACCTATTGTATAATCGGTGCAGGAGATATCGTTGTCGATAGTTCCGGGCAGTCCGATGCACGGAATGCCGCGCAGAGAAAGATCCCTTGCGCCTCTGAATGAGCCGTCGCCGCCGATGATGACCATGCCGTCGATGCCGAACTTTTTGCAGGTTGCAACGGCTTTCTGAAGTCCCTCTTCGGTCTTGAACTCGGGGCATCTTGCGGAATAGAGAATCGTGCCGCCTCTCGTGATTATATCGGACACGGAGCGGAGGTTCATCTCATGTATATCGCCGTTTATAAGTCCGGTGTATCCTCTGTCAACACCGTAAACCTTGATACCTCTCTGACAGGCCGTACGCACGACTGCGCGTACAGCGGGATTCATACCCGGCGCGTCTCCGCCGCTTGTAAGCACTGCTATGCTCTTCATCGTCATTCCTCCGTCGTTGTTTATGATCTTATTCCTGTTAATTAGTAAACACTGTTTTTATATAATACACTTTTACCGAATCAAAGTCAAATAAAAATACACTTTTTCTGCAAAATTAAGCTAAAAATTCGGTTTTTCCCGCATTATTTTTGTCTTTTCGTGATTGCAACACTATATTGACCGTATGATGCAAAAATCATTACATCTCACTCGATGTAGATAACATTATTTTCACCGAGGATCCGCCTGAGTTCCTTGAGCATAGGCGCGTTGACATCCGCGTTGTGCGAATAGGGCTGACGGATATATTTTTTCGTGTCGCAATAGTAAAAATACACCGTCTTATTGCCGTCAAAGAAGTCGAGGACTCTCCGGGCGCGCTCAATTTCGGGGCAGTTTTCACTCGCAAAGCGCAGGAAGAGTCCGGGAATTTTTGCGGTCTTTTTCTGCGGCTGAGCAGCGGCGTTCGAAGCCTGTCTCACCTGCTCTGAGACTTTCCTCTTCGCGTCAGCGGGCGGACACGGCTCCGCCGACTCGCAGACGAGCTTTGCCTCCTCGTCCTCGCGCACGCTGAGTCTGCCGTGGATGAGAACTATATTGCCCTCGGTAAAGAGCTGAGTCTGGCGTTCATATATTTTCGGGAACACTATGACTTCTATCGAGCCAAACACATCCTCCGCCGTTATAAAAGCCATTGTGGTGTTATTTTTTGTTATCTTTTTTCTGACATTCGTTATTATGCAGAGAAGATCAACGCGCGACTCATCTTTATATATGC
Source organism: Oscillospiraceae bacterium (assembly GCA_050873305.1). Classification (GTDB taxonomy): domain Bacteria; phylum Bacillota; class Clostridia; order Oscillospirales; family Acutalibacteraceae; genus CAG-177. The sequence continues at coordinate 6,397 of JBNMIN010000011.1, read as the reverse complement.
CGCCGACCTCATCGGCGTTACGGAGATCCGCCGTATTGGCGCAGCCGAGGCGCTCGGCGAGCTGTTCGTATTCCGCCATGGGGTGACCCATGAGATAGAGTCCGGTCATCTCTTTTTCGAGTCTTAGCAATTCGCGCTTGTCCATCTCTTCGAGGGTCGGCATTTTATATTCGCCCTGCGGCGCTTCGCTCGGTGCGGCATCGAAGAAGCCGAGCTGACCGTCGATATTGCGGCGGCGGTCGTTCTCAAGCTGAGCCGATATCTCAGGGAAAGCGTAGAGCATCTGGCGGCGGTTCGCGCCGAGTCCGTCAAGTGCGCCGCATTTTATGAGGCTCTCGACCGCGCGTTTGTTGAACTCCTTATCCTGCATACGCTTGCAGAACGAATAGAAAGATTTGAACTCACCGCCCGTTTCGCGCTCGCGTTCAATCTCTCTTATAAAGCCCGCGCCGACATTTCTGACGGCGAGCAGACCGAAATATATCTTCCCGTCCTTTGGCGTAAAACGCTCGGAGCTGACATTGACATGGGGCGGCACGACCTCGATACCGAGGCGCGAGCACTCCGCGATATATTCGGCAACTTTCGGCGTATCATCGAGCACGCTGCTGATGAGAGCCGCCATGAACTCACAGGGATAATGGCACTTGAGCCACGCCGTTGTATAGGCGACAAAAGCATAGGCGGCGGCGTGGGATTTGTTGAACGCATAGGACGCGAACGAAGACATATCGTTGAAGATATCATTCGCAATTTTTTCGTCAACTCCGCGCTTCACCGCGCCCTCGCACTCGACCGTACCGTCCTCATTGACGAGTCCGTATATGAAATTATGGCGTTCGCGCTCCATGACATCGTGCTTCTTTTTCGACATGGCGCGGCGGACGATATCGGCGCGGCCGTAGGAATAGCCTGCGAGGGTGCGGAATATCTCCATGACCTGCTCCTGATAGATCATACAGCCGTAGGTGACTTTGAGTATACCCTCGAGCATTGGTGTCTTGTAGCGTATTTTTGACGGGTCATGGCGGTTCGCGATATATGTGGGTATCGAGTCCATGGGACCGGGTCTATAGAGCGAGATAACAGCTATCAAATCTTCAATGCTCTGCGGTTTGAGACCCATGAGCACACTTCGCATACCCGCGGATTCAAACTGGAATACGCCCTCCGTTTTGCCGGACGAGAGCATTTTGAACACTTCTTCGTCCTCATAATCTATCATATCCTCGGAGAAATCCGGGATGCGTTTTTTTATGCTGCGCTTTGCATAGTCGATAACAGTCAAGGTGCGCAGACCGAGGAAATCTATCTTGAGAAGTCCGAGCTCCTCGAGGGTGGTCATGGTAAACTGCGTGACTATCGACTCGTCGTTTCGCGCGAGGGGCACATAGCTCTCGACCGTGTCGCGGGTTATGACTACACCCGCCGCATGGGTCGAGGCATGGCGCGGCATACCCTCAACTTTGCGCGAGAGGTCGATAAGTCTGCGGACATTTTCGTCGTTTTCATAGAGGGCGCGGAGATCCGATGACTTGAGCGCCTTGTCTATCGTTATGCCGAGTTCGCGCGGAATGAGCTTTGCGACGGTATCGACATCGTTATAGGGCATACCGAGCACCCTGCCGACATCGCGCACTGCGGCGCGCGCAGCCATGGTGCCGAAGGTCACTATCTGCGCGACATGGTCGGAGCCGTATTTTTCAATGACATAATCTATAACTTCGCTTCGGCGCTCGTAGCAGAAATCGACATCGAAATCGGGCATGCTGACGCGCTCGGGATTGAGAAAGCGCTCAAACAGCAGGCTGTATTTCATCGGGTCGATGCCGGTTATACCGATGGCATAGGCGGTTATACTGCCCGCTCCCGAGCCTCTGCCGGGACCCACGGGGATATTGCGGCTCCGCGCGTGATTTATGAAATCGTGGACTATCAGATAATAGTCGACATAGCCCATACGGCTGATGACCGAGAGCTCATAGTCGAGGCGCTTCTGATACTCCTCGGGGATATTCTCGCCGTAGCGGCGGTGCATCCCCTCCTGCGCCATATTTTTAAGATACTCAAAGTGATCCTGATTCCCGGGCACTTCGAAATGCGGCAGCTTTGTTTTGCCGAACTCGAACTCGACATTGCATCGTTCGGCTATCTCCGAAGTCCGTTCGACTGCGTCCGGGTACTCCGGAAAGAGAGAGAGCATCTCCTGCTCGCTTTTCAAATAAAACTCCTGCGTCTGGAACTCCATGCCCGTATCCTCGCCGAGGGTGTGGTTCGTCTGGATGCAGATGAGCACCTGCTGCATCTCGGCATCATCTTTGGAGATATAGTGGACATCGTTCGTGGCGACGAGTGGTATCCCCGTCTCCCTCGACAGCTGAGCGAGCATCGGGATTATACGCCTCTGCTCGGGCAGACCGTGATCCTGAATCTCGAGGAAGAAGTTGTTTTCGCCCATGACGGAGCGATACCAGAGGGCCTTTTTCTTCGCGCCCTCGTAGTCGCCGCTGAGCAGAGCGCGCGGGATTTCGCCAGCGAGGCACGCAGAAAGTGCAATAAGCCCCTCGTGGTATTTTTCGAGGAGCTCACGGTCTATTCGCGGTTTTGTATAAAAGCCCGTGACGAATCCCTCCGACACAAGCTTTATCAGATTCTTATATCCTGTTTCGTTTTCGCAGAGCAGTATCAGATGATAGCGCTCGGAATCGAGGGCGTGGACTTTGTCAAAGCGGGTGCGCGCCGCCATATACACCTCACAGCCGATTATCGGCTTTATCCCGCGCTTTTTCGCCGCGCGGTAAAAGTCGATGACGCCGTACATAACGCCGTGATCGGTCACGGCGACGCTCGTCTGACCGAGGCGCTGCACTTCGTCCATAAGCTGCTCGATGCGGCACGCGCCGTCAAGCAGGCTGTATTCGGTATGAAGATGAAGGTGTGTAAATGACATAGCTCTTCTCCGCGGGGTCAGCCCCCTATGCCGCCGGCGATTTCAACGAGGCGTTTGAGCCTGTGGTTGACACCCGAGCGCGTGAGCGGCGGGTCGGTCATATCCGCAAGCTCGCTCAGACTCACCTCGGGGTTGTCCCGCCTCAGCTTCGCCATTTCGGCGAGCGGCGCGGGCAGACTCTCCAGTCCGACGGTTCTTTCTATTTTTTCTATCGCTTCAACCTGCACTATCGCGGCATCGACAGTGCGGCTCAAATTGGCATTTTCAAAATTGACGCGCCTGTTGACATGGTTGACCATATCTTTATGCATCTTGATTCCCATAAGCTCGAGCGTTGAGTTCACTGCACCGACGAGGGTCAAGAACTCCTCTATCTTCTCGCTGACTTTGAAATAGACGATGTGGCTCGACTTTCTCCTGACATATTTCGGGTCGAATCCGACCTCATCAAGCAGCTGAATCAAATCGTTGCAAAGCTTTTTATACGAGACGGAAAACTCAAGATGATAGTTTTTCTCGGGCGAGCTTATCGTTCCGCAGGCAATGAAAACGCCGCGCAGAAACGCGCCGAAGCAGCAATCCTCCGGGAGATTCGCTCTGTTGATACGCAAAGATATGTCGCTTTCACTGTGGCCGAAAAATTCGAGAATTCGTTTTCTGTCCGCTTCGTCGGCAACAGAAACCGTGTATTTCGACACGCCCGACGAGACGGACGGTGTAATATCAAAAAGCTCTTTTATAACATCGCAGTAGAGCTTCGCGATATTCTCGTTCTCGGTGACAAAGGATATCTCGGAGACGGAAAACATTCTGCCGAAGAGCAGCATTCCGTAGGCTCTTGCCTGCGCGCAGCAATCCGAAAGCACAGGCACCTGCGCGAGTTCCTGCTTGACATCCGATGAGAACGACACGGTTTTTCCTCCTATTTTTTCATATCGCGGTGCTGAACGGTCGCGATGCAGCCGATTTTTTCAAGATGATCTTTCAATAATTCCGCAAAGACGACCGAGCGGTGTCTGCCGCCGGTGCAGCCGACGGAAATGACCAGCTGACTCTTGCCCTCTTTGCGATAAAGCGGGATAAGATAATCGAGCAGGTCGCAGAGCTTCGCTTCGAGTCCCCTCGCCTCGTCCCACTTGAGCACATAGTCCCTGACGGGGTCTTCAAGCCCGGTATGCTGCTTGAGCTCCTCGACATAAAAAGGATTCGGCAGGCAGCGCACATCGAACATCAGATCGGAATCGTTCGGGATGCCGTATTTGAATCCGAAGGACACGCAGTGAACCTTGAGAGCGTTGCCGGGATTATCAAGAAACATCTCGCAGATGCGGTTCTTGCAATCGGTCGGGGTCATATGCGAGCTGTCGATAACATAGTCGGCGATGCTCTTCGCAGGCTCGAGAATGCTGCGCTCTGCGGCGAGGGCATCGTTTATCGAGCCGTTATATTTATCGAGCAGAGGGTGCTTGCGCCTCGTCTCTTTATAGCGGCGGATAAGCACATCGTCGGAGGCATCGATAAACAGAAGCTTTGTGTCGCACTTGAGCTCCTTGAGCTCGACGATGGCGTTGAACAGATCGCCGAACGACGCGCCGACGCGGATATCGGTAACAATGGCGACCTTTTCTCTTTTTTCGCGGGAATTGAGCAGAAGCTGAGCGAAGGTCGGCATAAGCTTCGGCGGCATATTATCCACGCAGAAATAGCCTATGTCTTCAAGTGCATCAACAACTCTCGATTTTCCTGCTCCGGACAGTCCGGTGACGATGGTGATCTCCATTTTATTTTCTCCTATAAAATCAGCCGATGAGTCTGATCTCCGTTTCGAGCGTTACGCCGGTCTGAGCCTTGACGCGCGCCTGGACGTGTTTAATAAGGCTGAGAATATCGGACGCGGTAGCGCCGCCGCGGTTGATTATGAATCCCGCGTGCTTCTCGCTGACCTGCGCGCCGCCAACGCTGACGCCCTTGAGTCCGCACTGTTCAATGAGCGCGCCAGCAAAATGTCCCTCGGGGCGCTTGAATGTGCTGCCCGCGCTGGGATATTCAAGCGGCTGCTTATCCCTGCGGCGGGAAATGATATCGTGCATGGTATTTTTTATCTGCTCCGGGTCGCCGGGAGTCAGGTGGACAGAGGCGGCGGTTATGACAAGGCCGCTGTCCTCATACGCGCTGTGGCGATAAGAGAGCTGCATAGCCTCATTGTCAAGCTCACCGGTAGTTCCGTCTGGCGAAACATATTCGCTGTTTATGAGCACATCCCTCATCTCGCCGCCGTAAGCTCCGGCGTTCATGAACACCGCGCCGCCGACGGTTCCTGGTATGCCATAGGCAAATTCGAGACCCGAGAGCGAATTTTCGAGCGCAAATGAGCAAAGCTGAGCGAGGCTCGCGCCGCTCTGGGCGCGAACGGTGTTTTCATCGGTCAGGGTTATCCCGCACTGCTTGCCAGTGAATATAACGGCGCCCTTTATGCCCTTGTCGCTGACGAGGACATTGCTGCCCTTGCCGAGGACGAACACAGGGATATCCTCTTTTTCGCAGAAACGGACAAGCTTGGCGGTCTGCCCGGCGTCCTCGGGAGAGAGGAACAGCTCGGCGGGTCCGCCGACTTTAAAGCTCGTATAATTTTTCATTGACACTCCGCGCTCGGCACTGCATTCGAGCGAGAGGGCGTATTTTTCCAACGCTTCGATATTATTCATAATATCTCCAATATGTCGGCCGCACGGGCGGCGTTTATTTATCTGTCGAGCAGAGCGGCACCGATGAGTCCGGCGTCGTTGCCGAGTTCGGCAGAGATTATCTGAGTCTGAGTCTTTGCATGGATACTGTATCTCTCACGCTCGACCATCTTTCTCAGCGGAACGAGCAGGTTCTCTTTTTCATGGCCGATGCCGCCGCCGATGCAGATCATATCGGGCTGAAGGGCGTTGACGACATTCGTTATGCCGGCTGCGAGATAGAAAATATACTGATTGACAACTTTTTTCGCGGTCTCGTCGCCTGCACGCATGGCATCAAAAGAAGTTCTGCCGTTGACGCGGCTGATGTTGTTGCCGACAAGATCCCACATAGCGGTATAGGGATCGTGGCGCATGGCATCCTTAGTCTGGCGGATAAGCGCGGTGGCGGAAGAATAGCTCTCCCAGCAGCCTCTGCGTCCGCAGGTGCAGGGTTCGCCGTCCGCGACGATGACCATATGGCCCATCTCGCCTGCGGCATCGTTGACGCCGGTGACGAGCTTGCCGTCTATGACAATACCGCTGCCGACTCCGGTTCCGAGAGTGATGGCGACAAAGCTGTTGACACCCTTGCCTGCGCCCGCCTTTGCTTCGCCGAGTGCGGCGCAGTTCGCGTCGTTGTCGAGATAGATAGTCTTCTTGAGTCTCGACTCGAGGATATCGCGCGCGGGAACATTATCGAAAGCGAGGTTGTTGGCATATT
>JBNMIN010000010.1:0-32575 GCA_050873305.1 Oscillospiraceae bacterium | reverse complement strand
GATACCGGAGATGCAGACGATATCGCCCGCAGCGGCGGAATCGACCTCGACACGCGAGAGTCCCTCAAACTGATAGAGGCGCGACACCCTGACATTCTCCTGAGTGCCGTCCGTTTTGCAGAGCACTATCGGCTCGTTCTTCTCGACTCTGCCGCGCTCAACTCTGCCGACGCCTATTCTGCCGATATAATCATCGTAGTCAAGGCTCGTGAAGAGTATCTGAAGCGGGGCATCGACGTCGCCGTCGGGTGCTTCGATATGCTCGAGAATTGAGTCGAGCAGCGGGCGCATATCGCCCGAGCGGACATTGGGATCGAGCGAGGAATAGCCGTCTCTTGCCGAAGCGTAGACAACGGGGAAGTCGAGCTGATCCTCCTCGGCGCCGAGGTCGATGAACAGATCAATGACCTCGTCAACGACTTCTGCGGGGCGCGCGTTGGGTCTGTCGACCTTATTGATAACAACGAGTACTTTCTTCTTGAGCGCAAGAGCCTTCTTGAGGACAAAGCGTGTCTGGGGCATGCAGCCCTCGAACGCATCGACGAGCAGAAGCACGCCGTCGACCATCATGAGTATACGCTCGACCTCGCCGCCGAAATCGGCATGGCCGGGAGTGTCAACGATATTGATTTTCACGCCGTTATAGTGGACGGCGGTGTTCTTTGAAAGTATTGTTATTCCGCGCTCACGCTCAAGGTCGTTGGAGTCCATGACTCTGTCCTGAACCTGCTCATTGGCTCTGAATATGCCGCTCTGCTTGAGCATCTCGTCGACGAGGGTAGTCTTGCCGTGGTCGACGTGCGCTATTATGGCTATATTTCTTACGTCTTCTCTCTTTGCCAAAAGAATTCACCCATTCCTGAAAAATTTGTGATGATAAAAGTTGAAAGCGGTCTGCGGATGGCCGTTTTTCCGTCAGCGCGCATAAAAACAAGAGCGCATCTTTGTGCGTCCTGACGAAAAAACCCCCGTCAAACGACCGCACCGCCGCCGAATACGGCAGGAATATAAAAGCTTCTAAAAAGCACTATTTCGGCGGAACATAAAAGTTCCGCCGAAAATGAGTGTATGTTTAATTATTCGCCCTTCATCTCAAGGAGCTTGACCTTGCCTTCATAAGAAGCAACGCTGACCTTGATAGAATCGGTGATAGCAGCCTTGATGTCGTCCTCAGTAACACCGAGCTCTTTGTAAGCATAGTCGGTGGGCATGAAGAGATCGAGATCCATGATATCCGGAAGACCCATGGGATCGATACCGCTGTCGATGCCCTTCTCGGCATACTCCTTGACAACGCCCTTGAGTCCCATTCTCATCATCCACGGCGGGATGCCGATGATCTTTCTGTTATCGCCCATGCCTCTTGCGGCGTAGACTATCTTGAGGAACGGAGCCCACTTCATGTTGTAGCAGCTGATGGGCCATGCCTTTGCACCGGTGCTGCGCTCAGCCGCGCCGACGATGGACTCACCGACCTGACGGACTGTAAGCATTGCTGTACCGCCTCTGGGATACATGGTGCAGGGAAGCTTGTCCATTCTCTTGATCTGCTCGATAAGGATAACCCAAACGGGCTTTCTGCCGGGCTGAGTGCCGAAGATGTAGGGCAGCTCAAGAACGGCAACATCGAAGTTGTCATCGGCATAGGAGAAAGCGACGTTCTCCTGGTCGATACGGCTTCTGATATAGGGGTGCTTCTCGCAGAGCTTCATATCCGGGCGCTCTTTGGCAAGGTAGGAGAAATAAGAGCCGAGGATAACGGCCTTCTTATAACCGAGCTCCTTGCAGATGGGAAGAAGTCTCTTGAGGGGAGCGATGTTGTACTTGTAGTAAGCATCGTAAACGGGTGCGGGGAACTCGACTCTCTCGTCGACGCCTGCGGCGAAAACGAAGCAGTCGCAGCCGGCCATAAGCTCTCTGATCTCATCGTCGGTCTTCTCGTAAATATTGCACATTACGATCTCCATCTCCTCGGGGATGGGAGCTCCTTCGGGAAGGGGCGGAAGAGCAACAGACTTGACGCTGTGGCCTCTGTCAATGAAAATACGCGCTGCGGCGCTGCCGAGAAGGCCGGTGCCGCCGATCATAAATACCTTCATTTTGTTTACCTCCAATATATTTGCATTAGCTTTTTTATTATACTTTTTATATCGGTAATAGTCAAGCGATAAACGACAAAAAAGTGTACTAAAGTACAAAAATTTCCGCCGCTTTCTTTGTATAAAAAATCATCGCTCCTGAATTTCCTTGCCGCTCATGTGCTCTATATCTATTTCATACATCCGCACAGCCTTTCCCGCGGCGGCGATTTCCTCGTCCGCAAGGCTCTCGTCGGGATAGTATTTCATCGCGAGGCTTTTGACCAGAATCAGCGTCTGAGCGCGGTCTTCGACAACGCGGCACCTGCCGAATACGACGGCGCTGCGCATGAACGGCGCCCATGTCTCTTCCCGGATAATCTCGTCTCCGTAAGCCGTGAAGCATACTTTATCGCACTTATTTATCGAGTCCGCCTTGTGGCCCGCTCTTGCGCCGTGGAAATATATCTTTCCCGCCTCTTCGTCATAGAGATAGTTTATCGGTATCGCATAAGGATATCCGCCGTCGCCGTTGACTGCGAGCACTCCGCGGCGGGCGGAGCGAAGAATCTCTTTTGTCGATTCTTCGTCGAGGGCGTTTTTACTTTTGCGAACAGGTCTGAACATAATATCGTCTCCGGTACTTTTTGAAATTATTGTAGCAGAAAAGCGCGTGAAAATCCACAGAAAAAAACGCCCGAAGAGCGTCTGAACTCTCCGGGCGTTTTTCTATTTTTATATCAGAGAGCTGTTATCAGTCCTCTTTTTTCCTCTTTGCAGAGCAGCCGATAACAAACGCCGCGCCTGCGAATGCGATGAGCATCACGGGAGCTGCCGCGCCGGTGTTCGGCACTTTGCTGTCGCCCTCGGGCTTATTCGTGTCGGGTCTTGTCGAGGGAACAAGCGGGCTTGCGGGATCCGAAGGATCGAGCGGCTCGTTCGGGTTCGCAGGATCGGAGGGCTGATCGGGATCGCCGGGCTTTGCGGGCTCCTCGGGATTCGAGGGCTGCTCGGGATTCTCGGGCTCTTCCTTCTCCGCCTTTGAGAGCGCGAAGGAGTCGATTCTCGTTGCGCCGTCCTTTGCCTCATCGTCAAGCATATAAGCGTCGAAATAGAGCTTGCTGCCGTCGATGGTTATCGCGGAGAACACTGCGCTGTGGGCATCGTAGATAGCCTCGGCTCTCGGGAAGAGCTTGTCGGTATCCTTGACATCCTTGGTCTGGTAGTCCTTGACACCTGCGCATGCGCTGATGACATAGACGGTGCCCTCGGGATTGAGCTTGGCGATGTACTCTCTGCCGCCGAAGGTTATCTTCTGTTCCTCAGCCTTGACAACCTCGTTGTTGTCCATGACATCGGTGCGCAGATAGACATGGTCATGACCCTGGAGGACGATATCGATGCCGAGGTCGGGCATAAGTCCGCACAGCTGCTTGCGCATAGCCTTGACATCCTTGTCGTCATAGTGCGAGCCGTTGGAATAGAGCGCCTTGTGGAGAACGACTATCTTCCACTGAGCGTCGCTTGCCTGGGCGTCCGCCTTGAGCCATGCGAGCTGATCGTCGCTGAGCGCCTTATCCTCGCTGAGGTTGTTGGTGTTGAGGACGATGAAGTGAGCGTTGTTGTAATCATAGGAATAGAACACGCCGCTCTCTCTGTCCTGATCGACTGTCTCAGGCAGGACGAAGTTCTGATCGAGCATATATCCGCTCTTCTCATGGTTGCCCGCGGTGGGCATGATGGCGGTGTTCTTGATGTTCTCAGAGGCATTGAAGAACCACTGCCACTGCTTGAAGTGCTTGGTGTAATCGACCTGATCGCCCGCGCTGGCAAAGAACTTGCCCTCGGGGAACATCCTGAGCGCGGTATCGACTACCTTGCCCCATGTGCCGTACTGAACAGCGTTCTGCGACTGCTCGTCGCTGACATGGAAGAAGGTGAAAGAATCGGAATTGTCCGCAGTCTCGATTATGCCCGTGCCACTCCACCAACCGTACTTTGCATCGCCGACTCTGTAGCAATACTTCGTGCCGGGCTTGAGACCGGTTATGGTTGCGGTGTGGCGGTTGACATTGATGCCGCAGGAGATGAAGCCGATAACGCCGAGATCGACGCCGGGATACTCTCTCTTGACGAGCTCGGAGGTTGTGCTGACCTTGACTCCCTTGGGAAGCTTATCTGTGAAGGTCGGATTCTCCGAATATTCGGCTATCTGAATGTCGGAATTTTTGAGGCTGTACTTTGTATACCAGTTGATGCTTCTCTCGGTCGAAGCGTCGCCGGAGAAAGTTGTGCCTATATTCGAGGGCAGGCGCATATTGTCCTGCGTGACCTCGGGCTCGACGGAGCCGTCATAGACGAGGGTAACATTGAGGTCGGACTTTGCCGCGGGATTCGTATCCTCAACGAGGCTGCGGATCATTCTGGCGGCAGTGTAGCCGATGCTGTCGTACTGGCTCTGGGTCATGTACTCGTCGATAACGACGGTGTTGAGTATATTGCGGATGCTGCTGTACTTCTCGGGCAGGAGGTTGAGCACGCTGTAGATAACGTTCTCATAGCTCGGATTGCCGCGGAAGAGAATCTGCATGATGATATCCGTCACAACGCCTATGGGGTTGGTGACAGAGCCGGCGGGGAAGAGCTTGCCGGGGTTGAACTGGAGGGTCGAGAGGATCTCGCCCTCGATAACATCGTTGAGCAGGGTGTCGATAAGGAAGTTGATGAGTTCCTTTGCGCCGTCTCTGTTCTCAAAATAATCAAGGACATCGTTCATGAACTTGTCGTCGCTGATATCCTCGTCGGCGTTGTAGAGGGTGTAAAGAACGGTGTAAGCGGCGTCCTCGAGGGTGCCCTTCTCGTTCTTGCTCTCCATGCCCATGGTCTCATAGAACTTGGTGCACTTGTAATCGGAGACCTGATAGTTGAGAGCCTTTGTAACTACGCCGTCAATAACCTCCATGACATGGTCGGGGTTATTGATATAAGCCTCGTCGACCTGCGCGCACAGATCCTTGATAAAGCTCATGACATTGGTGCTGACAGTCAGTATCTCAACGCTGCCGACCTCGAAGCCGTTCGTGCCGAGCGCGTCGACGATTATCTTCTCAAGGTCGATTCCCGAAGCCTCGAGATATGCATAGAGTCCGCCGGCCTCCTGAATGTCCTCGAAGATGCCGGAAAGGGCATTGTCGATCGAGGTCATGGCGAAGTTATGGATATCGCCGGGGCCATAGGTCTTGAAGAACGAAAAGCTGTTCTTATAGGGCTGAGCATAAGTCTTTGATGTGCCGTTGGGGAAGTTGACAACGATGGGCTTATCCTCGTCGACCTCGTGGGACTTCGCATCGCAGATTATCTTGCCGTCCTGAGTGTTGTCAAATGTGACGGTTCTGAACTTGTTCGGGAAGCCAGAAAGAGATGTGGTCTCGATATCATAGAGAGTCTCGCCGTTGTCGTTGACATGGGAGGCGATATCGGGGGTGTGGAGATGTCCGCTGAAGACAAAGTGCATACCTGCGTCTGCAAGAGTCTCGGAGCACTCCATCCAATCGTCAAGCACGAAAGCGCCGAAGATTTCGGGCTCGATGGTCATATGGGGAACGAAGTTGTGGTGACCCATACCGATGATGGTCTCGCCGTTCTTCTTCGCCTTTTCGCACTGCTTGAGAACCCACTGCATGAGCTCCGGGGTGATGCTGCCCGCGGTCTCCTGAACGTCATTGCCCTTGGCGGTGACATCGGATGAATACTTGTTGGTATCCATGACGATGAGTCTGTATCCGCCCTTGAGGCTTATAGCATAGGAGAGCTGACCCGCCTGGCCGGTGGTGGGGGTGAAGACATCCTCTTTTTCGTCCGTTACGAAGTCGCGGCCGAGATTCTTGTAAATCTCGCGGAACGCCTCGGGAGAGGTCACCTCGGCAGCCTCCTTGACGCCGTTTTTAAAGGTGAAGCCACGGTAGTTATTGATATCGTGGTTGCCGTTGACAACGATGACCGGGATTCCGGTCTCCTTCTCAAACGCTTCGAGCTTCGCTGCAAGAGCCTTGTGGCCTGCAAGCTCGCCGTTGAGGGTCAGATCGCCGGGCAGGAACACATAGTCGCTCTTCTCCTCGGCGGCTTTGTTGAGAGCCGCTGTCAGGAGCGCGTCAACCTCGTTGTGCTGACGTGAGCCTTTATCGTTCCATTCGTTGTAAGCTTCGCTGAATCCGTTTTCCGTGTCTCCGGTTCCTTTTTCGGAATCAGCAAAATAGTGAATGTCGGAGATTGTTGTGATTTTGATCTTGCCTTTTTCGCTCTGAGCAAAAGCACTGAAAACTCCGGTCGGGAGGGCGGCAAGGACGAGGGTCATGCAGACTATAACTGCAATGATGCGTCTTGCCAGTCTTCCTTTGTTTTTCATTTCGTTTCCTCCTTTTTCTGGTTTTATGATAAACAAAAAACGAAAATGCTTAATTCTCCGAGCCGTCCGTCTGCTCGGCTATGCCGAGATATGCGTCCGCCTCGGCGGCGTCCATGCTCTCGATTCCCTTGAGCTTGCCCGCCATGATACGGTTTCTGTCCTGCGCGGCAACAAGGGTGCGCCCCGCCTCGTCTATCTTTTTCTTCGCCTTGTCGAGCACGTCGCCGAACTTCTCATACTGCGCCTTGGCGACGGAGAGCAGGCGGCGGACCTCATTCGCCTTCTCGTTTATCGCCACGGCTCTGAAGCCCATGGAGAGGGAGTTGAGAAGCGCCGTTATCGTAGTCGGTCCCGCTATCATGATGTTATATTCGCGCTGGATGCGCTCGGCTATTCCCGTGCGCGAGGACGCGATTTCGGCATAGAGTCCCTCGGTCGCGAGATACATTATCGCAAACGGGGTCGTTGCCGGAACGTTTATGTATTTGGTGACAAGCTTCGCTTCGCTCAGGACTCTGTCCTCAAGAGCCTTGCGCGCCTTTGCGACTTCTTCGGCATCCGCGCTGTCCGCAGCGGAGCAGAGGCGCACATAGTCCTCCATCGGGAACTTCGAGTCAACGGGGAGATAGGCGTCCGCGCCGCCGTCTCCGGCAGGAATACGGATAGCGAACTCGACGCGCTCGGAGCTGCCCGGGCGGGTGGCGAAGTTTTTCTCGTACATATTGGGTATCGTCTGGTCGAGTATGCCCTCGAGCTGGACTTCCGCCCATGTGCCGCGCGCCTTGACATTCGTCAGCACGCGGTTAAGATTCGTGACATTCGTTGTAACACCGGTCGAAAGCTCCTTCATCTCGCCGAGCGATTTGTAGACATTTTCGAGCTGCTCGGAGACGGTCTTGAACGAGCTGTCGAGTCGGGTAGTTAGGGTCGAGGAGAGCTTCTCATCGACGGTCGCGCGCATCTCATCGAGCTTTTTCTCGTTGCTCTGCTGCATTTTTTCTATCGACTCTGCAATAATTCTCGACTGTCTGTCGTTTTGTTCTATGTTGTTGCGGCGGATGGTATCGAGCGACTTCGAGAACATATCCGTCAGCTGCTGCTGGTGCTTGAAATTCGCCTCGGTCATGAGTGCGAGTCGCTCGTTCATCTTGTCGAGCGATTCTGTAAGCTCGGAGCGCATGTCCTTCTGATTGCCCGCGCTCTCTCTGCGGCTGCGCTCGAATTCGTCGCGCAGCTGACCCTCGAGCGAGCTGACTTTATGCTCAAGCTCCTTTATCTGCCCGTCCTGCGCGGAGGGGCGGTTGAGCTTCGTTATAACAATCACGAGCAGCACGGCGCAGACGGCCGAAAGAGCTGCCGCGATATATAAAACAGCGTTCATAATTTCAGTCCCCGGAATATGTAAGATATGATAAAGAATTGTAACAGATTTTTAAAAAAATTGCAACATTTATACAGATATATTTTAAAGAACATAGTCCTTTGAACAATATTGTATTTTGCCGGATAATCTTTGCAATTAACGGTTGATAACGGGAGTGGTTTTATGCTACTATATAATGTATCTGAAAAGGACCTCATGTCCAGAAAAAATTATGCCTCAGACTGCCCGCGGAATTTGCATAAATGTGCCGGGGTTTTTGATATACGGAGGAAAAGCATGAAAAAAATCACGAGAATAGCTTCAATATTTCTTTCGCTCGCGCTGATATTCTCAGCCGCCGCCTGCGGCAAGGACGGCTCGGGCGCGGCGCTGAGCTATCCGATAGCAGCCCAGCCGGATTGTCTCGACCCGCAGATAGCGCAGGGCGCGGAGGCAAAGACCGTCGTGCTCAACTGCTTCGAGGGGCTTGTCCGCAAGGACGCGGAGGGCAAATATTCCCCCGCCGCGGCGAAGAGCTGGAGCTATGATGCGTCCACTCTCACCTACACTTTCAAGCTCCGCGAGGACGCGCGCTGGGTCATAATGAAAAAGGCATTCAAACCCATACTCGGCGACAACATAGACAAGACTTTCGACTCACGCGTCACGGCGGCTGATTTCGCTTTCGCACTCAGGCGCGCGGTATCCCCCGCAACGGGTGCGCCCGAAGCGCTGAGCCTCGGCGTCATAAAGAACGCAAAGAGCATAATAAACGGCAAGATGTCCTCCGACAAGCTCGGCGTTCAGGCGGTCGGCGACTTTGAGCTGCGCATAACGCTCGAAAGCGCGACGGACGAGTCGGCCTTTCTCGATCTGCTGACAAAGGCAATATGCATGCCCTGCAACGAGACTTTCTTCAACGCTACCAAAGGGCGCTACGGGCTTGACTATTCGACGCTCCTGTGCAACGGTCCGTTCTATCTCTCATATTGGCTGCATGACTCCGCACTGACTATAAAAAACAACGACGACTACACCGGACCTTTCCCGGCAAAGCCCGCGAGCGTGTCGCTCGTGATTGACAGCGACAACGAGCAGAAGCTCACTTCCCTGCTCGACGGCACTTACTGCGCCGCCCAACTCGGCACGACTGCGCCCGATTCGTCCGATCTCTCCGTCACAAAGAACTACGACACCGTCTGGGCGCTGTGCTTCAACTGCGCCGACGCGCCGCTCTCCAATGTGTCGCTGCGCCGCGCGCTCTGCACGGCGGTCGACTATAACTCGCTGACGCTCGAGAGCGAGGATATGCAGAAAACTTATTCTGTAATTCCGCCCGCCTGCTCCGTCGGCGAGGGAGCGAATCTCAGCAGCGAGCCTGTCAGCATTCTCGGCTACGACATGAACAGATCCGCCGGATACTGGACTCAGGCACAAAAAGATCTCACGGGCAAGCTGAGCCTTGAGATAATCTGCCTGCCCGAGCACGAAAACGCCATGCGCCGCATGATACAGGGCTGGCAGAAAGTGTTCGGTCTGAGCGTCAATTTCACCGTCACCGCGCTCGACAGCGCAACTCTTTCCTCGCGCGTGCAGGACGGCGACTATCAGATAGCCCTGACCTCCATGTCCGCGGGCATAACGGACGCCGCAGGTTTTCTTTCGACGCTCACCTCGCAGGGGACGAATAATATCGTCCGCCTCAGCGACGCGCAGTTTGACGCGTCCGTCAAGAACCTCAAGGCACTGAGCGGCACCGAGCTCGTCAAGGCGTGCCGCAGCGCGGAGGGCAGACTGCTCTCGCTCGGCGCGGTGCTCCCGATGTTCATAACCCCAAGCTATTTTGCCACGGCGAAGAGCGTCAACGGCCTGAGCGTTGACCCCGAGAGCTCGGCGGTCGATTTTGTTTTCGTAACGGCGAAGGACTGACAAGATGAAAAAGGAAAATAAACTCAGATATATACTCCCCGAAAATCGGACGGTGCGCATTGTGCTCGCCGTCTTTTTCTGGTTATTGGCGGCGGCGTGCGCCGGATGCATATTCTGGCTTTCGAGCAAGGATGGCAGCCAGTCGCAAAATATGAGTGACAATGTGCGCGGAATTTTAGCCAAAATTCTCGGCTCGCCGCTCGGCAGCTTCATTGTTCGCAAATTCGCGCATTTCTTTGAATATGCGGCGCTCGGATTTCTTATCGGCTGCGCGCTTTTCCTCAGCCGCAGGCGTTTTTCGCCTGTTATCTCCGTCATTTGCAGCGCCATTTATTCAGTCAGCGACGAGATACATCAGTATTTTGTCCCCGGACGCGCATGCCGCATTTTTGATGTCGGGGTCGACACCCTCGGCGCGCTGACAGGCACACTTATTCTCACGCTTATAATTCTTATAGTAAACTCAATTGCAATGCACCGAAAGGAAAAATATTCCGCGTAAATTTTTAGCATTTCTATTGTCGTTTTATAACAGTATATGATATAATAAAGCCTATATAGAGACTTTTTGGCTGAGAGGTATATTCAATGGATCATAAAGAGGGGCTCATAGTCGGGCGCAACGCAGTGCTTCAGGCTCTCGAAAGCGGCAGAACGATAGACAGCGTGACCGTTGCACAGGGTCAGCGCGGCGGACAGGCGGGCAGAATAATAGACATCTGCCGCGAGCGCAAGATTCCCGTCAAATTTGCCGATCAGCGCAGACTCGACCGCCTCTGCGACGGCGCGGCGCATCAGGGTGTTGCGGCATTTGCCGCGGCCCACGAATACGCCGAGATGGACGATATTTTCGCCCTCGCCGAGAGCAGGAACGAAAGCCCGTTCATAGTCGTGTGCGACTCCCTTGAAGACCCGCACAACCTCGGCGCCATACTCAGAAGCGCGGAGGCAGCCGGAGTTCACGGGGTAATTATCCCGAAGCGCAACTCCGTTACCCTCAACTACACAGTCGCAAAGACTTCGGCGGGCGCTATCGAATATGTCCCCGTGGTAAAGGTCGCGAACCTCCCCGCCGCCATAGATGAGCTCAAATCGCGCGGCGTTTGGATATTCGGCGCGGACATGGACGGCACGGATTACACCGCCCTCGACTACAGCGGCAGCATCGCTCTCGTCATCGGTTCCGAGGGCAAGGGCATAGGCCGCCTCGTGCGCGAAAAATGCGACTTTATCGCCTCCCTGCCGATGCGCGGCAAGATAAATTCTCTCAACGCCTCCGTCGCGGCGGGAATCCTCATGTTCGAAGCAGCGAAACACAGAAACTGACTTTTATCCGATTTTTCAGCATATATAATTGGGGTGAGATGAGTGGAAAACAGACCTTCCGATAAACGGAGCAAGATTTCACTTGACAAAGTTCTCCGCGAAGTGGCGGAGCTTGAAAACAGCCGCGGCGAGCCGGACAGAATCTGGTCGCTGAGCGACATAGACGATCTGTTGGCGAGCACCGGCAGCGATTCCGCGGCACCTGCCGACGAGGACGACACCGAGCTTCTGACAAGCATCGACTACTATAAAGACAGATACTCTGACGATGACACATCGTCGGAGTATGAGACTATATACACTCAGAGGGAAGCCGAAGAGCCGGCAGACCGGACAGCCGAAACTGTTAAAGAACCTGAGGCGGAACTTGCCGACGAGCCGGAAACTGAACCCGAGATTCCGCCAGCCGAAGCAGAGATTGCCGCAGAACCCGAGATTGAAGAATCCGCCGAATCCGACGATGCGGAGCAGGCCGATGAAGAAGCCGTCGAAGACGAAGAGCCTGCAAGCGATGTATCTTCCGCAGAGTTGAATACACCCGAAGAATCTGTTGACGAAGCTTCTTCTATAGAATCCAAAAGCGAATCCGCGGCAGAAGCTCCCGCAGAGCCGGAGGAAGAAGCCGAAGCAGCGCAGGAGTCTGCCGATGAAGCTGAGCCGGAAGGCGAAGAAGCTCCGGTCGAGGAAGCTGCCGCCGATGAGAGCGAGGATATATACTCCGATTCAAAATTCGAGCTGTCCGTTGTGAAAGCCGACGGCGAAGATGAAGAAGATGCACAGGAGACGGAACCTGACAATGAAGCCGACACGGACGAATCGGACGAATCAAATGAATCCGATGAACCTGATAACAGCGATAATATTCTGACGCTCCGCGGCGAGGAAGAAGAGTCCGAGGACGAGGACGAAGCCGAGAAAAAGCCGACGGTAGAGGAGCTTTTCGGCGCGCCCGCGTCGAGATATTTCGGCGAGCCGAGCGAAAAGCCGGAGGAGGACTCCGAGCGCGAGAGCCGCGCCATACCCGGTCTGTTCGGCGACACAGTCGTGTTCGGTCCGATGAAATCCCTCTCCGAGCCGGCGCAAAGCAAGCCTGACGATGAATACAAGACAAAGCTCATGACCGCGATAGGCTCGGCAAAAGAGCCGCAGAGCGCCGAGACGATAGAGAAGCCCGGCGTTATCTTAAAGCGCGGTCCGCTCTCCGAGACATCGGGGCTCGAACCCCTGCCGCAGGTCATTCCCGCCGAAGAGTTTGTCGGCTCGGGGGACGATAAGCCCGCGTCGATAGAGGATCAGCCTTTCACGAATCCCGCCGCCGGCAATCAGCCGGAGGAGGAGCAGATGATGCTCAGCGGCTTCGGCGAAGAGCCGGAGACCGAAAAAATAGACGAAGACGAGCTTCGCAGCGAGCTCGACAAAAAGAGGGCGGAAAAGAAGAAAAAGTTCGTTCTGCTCAGCAGCCTCGGCGACGATGAGCCGCAGGAGGACGAAAACCTGCCCGAAGAAAAAGAGGACGAGCCGGAGGAGCAGCCCGAAAAAAAGAAAAAGCACTCCGAGAAAGCTCCCCTTGAATACGAGAAGCCCGAACAGCGCGGAAGAGTATACAACAGCCTCAAGAACGCTGCATCGCAGTTCAAGACCTCGGTTATCGGTCTGTGCGTGCTCGAGGGTGTGTCGCTGCTTCTGCTGCTCGTGCCGAAAATTCTCGAGTGGGCGGCGATAGACGCGCCCGCGTTCGACCGCGGAGGCGCGGGGCTCGCGGCGGCGAATATAGTGCTTTTGCTCGCGTCGTTCTATCTCGCGTTCCCGAATATTTTATCCGGCGTAAAAGCGCTTGCAAACGGCCGCGTGACCGGCGGCGCAGTCGGCGGGCTGACATTTATACTCGCCCTCGTTCAGACGATACTCTCGTTCTTCAACAAATCGCCCGAGGGCGCTTCTGGCATGTTCTACTGCGCGGCGGCGATATTCGCCCTGCTCATGACCGCCGAAAACAGCAGCCGCGGCACGGCGCGCGTGATGCAGAATTTTCTATTCTGCACCGCAAAGCGCAAGTCGGGACTCTACGGCATAAGGGCTATTGAGAGCGAGAAGGACGCTTTTGAGGTCGGACGCGCGCTCAAGATGGGCAACCCGGACATTTTATATTCCGGCAGGGTCGAGTTCCCCGCCGACTTCATCAAAAATTCCGAAGCTAACTCCCCTGCGGACAGCTGTATAAAGCGCAGCCTGATAATTTCGTCGGCTGTCTCCGTGCTGCTTGCAGTTATATCTGGCATAATAACAAAAGATATATTCCAGGCGTTCGGCGTGCTCACCGGCGCGTTCTGCCTGACTTCGCCGTGCGCTATTGAACTCGCGCTGATGATTCCGCTCTATCTCGAGAACAGAAAGCTCAACTCAGAGGGCGGCATGATAGCGGGCTACGACGCGGCTCTCGAATGCTCGGAAGCGGTCGCCGCCTCCGTTGACAGCGCCGATCTCTTCGACCGCGCGGCGTGCGAGATGCACGGAATGAAAGATTTCCACACCGTGCGCATAGACGATGTTCTGCTCTACGCAGTTGCTATAGTGCTCAAATCCGGCGGTCCGCTCACAGATGTTTTCAACCGCATTATCGGCGGCTCGACCGAGCTTCTGCCGCCTGTGCGCGACATGATATATGAGGACAGACTCGGTCTCTCAGCGACAATATATAACCAGCGCGTGCTGCTCGGCAACCGCAACCTGCTCACGCACCACAATATCGAAGTTCCGCTCAAGTCCGAGGAGGACAAGGTCAAGCGCAACGGGCGCAAGATTCTCTACATAGCCATTGACTCGCAGGTCGCGGCAATGTTCGTTTTCAACTACGCCGAGGACGCCTCGCTCAAGGATTCGATAAACGAGATGGCGGACAACGGCTTCAGCCTTGTCGTCCGCACGGACGACCCGAATGTGACCGACGAGCTCATCGCCGCCCGCTTCGGCATAGCGCAGAAAGATATCAAAATGACGCTCTCCCACGGCGCGCGCATATTCAGCGCATACCGCGACAGCGTTGTTGATTCAGCCCCCGCAAAGGTCATGCACGACGGCTCCGCCCGCTCTTATTTCAAGAGCATCGCGGCGTGCGGCAGGCTCGCGAACTTCGCTTCGCGCTGGGCGGTGTTCGCCCTTATCGTGCAGGCGGTCGTGGCGGCGGGTGCGATACTCTGCGTCGCGCTAAAGGCGTTCGCGTTTGTGTCGCCCCTGACGGCGGTTATAGTTCAGGCCGCGATAGTGGCTTTCAGCGTAATACTGGAAAAATTCAAAAGATAAATATACTACCCTGTAACATCTAAAAGTTTACATCCGGTTGCAAGTATGATTGTGTTGAACAAGGATGAAAACGCAGGCAGGCTGCCGCCTGTCAAGTTTGAAGACGCAGTTAAACGCAATCAGACGACGCAATGCTTGTAAAGTTTTAGGTGTTACAGGGTAACGGGGGCTGCGCTGAAAATGCGACAGCCCCTTTCTGAAAGGATAAGCGGATATGCAGGAAAAATCGATCAAGACAAAAATTGATTTAAAAGGCAAGACCGTGCTCGTGACGGGCGCGGCGGGATTCATCGGCTCTTTTCTCTCGGAGCGTCTGCTCTCGGACTTTGAAGATATCCGCGTCATCGGCTTCGACAGCGTCAATGACTACTACGACATTCGCCTGAAAGAGTCGCGGCTCGAAAAGCTTCAAAAGCACGAAAATTTTATTTTTATCAAAGCTAACCTCGCGGACAAGGACAAAGTGAGCGAAATTTTCCGCGAATACTCGCCGCAGATAGTTGTCAACCTCGCGGCGCAGGCGGGGGTGCGCTATTCTATAACAAATCCCGACGCCTATATCGAATCGAATATAATCGGCTTTTATAATATCCTCGAAGCCTGCCGCCACTCATACGATGACGGCGCGACACCTGTCGAGCATCTTGTATATGCTTCGAGTTCGTCGGTCTACGGCAGCAACAAAAAAGTGCCTTACAGCACCGACGACAAAGTCGACAACCCCGTCAGCCTCTACGCCGCGACGAAAAAGTCCGACGAGCTGATGGCTCACGCCTATTCTAAGCTCTATAACATCCCATCGACGGGACTCCGCTTCTTCACGGTCTACGGACCCGCAGGCCGCCCGGACATGGCGTATTTCGGCTTCACCGACAAGCTTCTTCGCGGCGAGACAATACGCATTTTCAACTACGGCAACTGCAAGCGCGACTTCACATACATCGACGATATAGTCGAGGGCGTTGTGCGCGTCATGCAGGGCGCGCCGGAGCGCAAAAGAGGCGAAGACGGTCTACCCGTTCCGCCGTATGCGGTCTACAATATAGGCAACCAGAACCCCGAAAACCTGCTCGACTTCGTTGACATTCTCCAGCAGGAGCTTATCGCCGCGGGCGTTCTGCCGAACAATTACGACTTTGAAGCGCACAAGCAGCTCGTTCCGATGCAGCCGGGCGATGTCCCCGTGACCTATGCGGACACGACTCCGCTCGAACGCGACTACGGCTATAAGCCCTCGACCGATCTCAGAACCGGGCTGCGCAATTTCGCCCGCTGGTACAAAAATTTTTACAAGATTTGATGGCATATATATAATGTATATCTTTCGGGGCAGAGATGCAAACGAAAGATAAATTATATTCCTTTCTATCCCACAACAGCCACATATCTCAACAGCCGCAAAATAAAAAACTGCGGCTGCTTTTTATTTTGCGGGCATATGGGTAATGCTTCAAAACAGTTGCAATGGCGGCGCGGAAGTTGTATAATTAATTGATTTTGATAAATTCGCGTCGAGGGGCGGCGCATTTTGCGGCGACAAAGCGCGTCAAGCGCAAAAAATATACTGTGAGGTTTTACAATGTTCAAAGTGGGATTCGATAACGACCTTTATATCCAGAAGCAGTCCGAGCAGATAAGCAAACGCATCAAGGAATTCGGCGGCAAGCTCTATCTTGAGTTCGGCGGCAAGCTCTTCGACGACTACCATGCCTCGCGCGTCCTGCCCGGCTTCAAGCCCGACAGCAAGCTGCAGATGCTCAAGAATATCGGCTCGGATGTTGAGATAGTCATTGTCATCAACGCGAGCGATATCCAGAACAACAAGATCCGCCGCGACCTCGGCATAACCTACGACAGCGACGTGCTGCGCCTCATCGACGCGTTCCGCGCGATCGGTCTTTTCGTCGGCAGCGTCGTTATCGCGCAGTATAAGGGTCAGCCCGCCGCGCTTGCGTTCAAGAACAGGCTCGAAAATCTCGGCGTGCGCGTCTTTATCCACTATCCCATCGAGGGCTATCCCTATAATATCCCGCACATCGTCAGCGAAGAGGGCTTCGGCAAGAATGAATATATCGAGACCGAGCGCCCGCTCGTCGTTATAACCGCGCCTGGCCCCGGAAGCGGAAAGATGGCAACCTGCCTCTCCCAGCTTTATCACGACAACCTGCGCGGCATCAAGGCGGGATACGCAAAGTTCGAGACGTTCCCCATATGGAATCTGCCCCTGAAGCACCCCGTCAACCTCGCATATGAGGCGGCGACCGCCGACCTCAACGACGTCAATGTTATCGACCCCTATCACCTCGAAGCTTACGGCAAGACCACCGTCAACTACAACAGAGACGTTGAAGTCTTCCCTGTGCTCAACGCTATATTTGAGAAAATCGAGGGCAAGAGCCCTTATAAGTCGCCCACGGACATGGGTGTTAACATGGCGGGCTACTGCATCTCCGACGACGCCGCGACCCGCGACGCCTCTTTGAACGAGATAATCCGCCGCTACTTCAGCGCGCTGTGCGACCACAAAAAGGGCTTGACCGGCGACGCAGAGCTGACGAAGATAGAGAGCCTGATGAACCAGGCGGGAGTCACCGAAGAATACCGCCGCTGCGTGCGTCCCGCGCTCGACAGAGCGAAAGAGACGGGCGCTCCCGCAGTTGCAATCGAGCTGCCCGACGGCAGACTGATAACCGGAAAGACTTCTTCCCTGCTCGGCGCGAGCTCGGCGGCGCTGCTCAACGCAGTAAAACTGCTCAGCAATCAGCCCAAGGAGCAGCTGCTCATCGATCCCGGCGTTATCGAGCCGATACAGTCGCTCAAGACGAACATCCTCGGCAACAACAATCCGCGCCTGCACACGGACGAAGTTCTCATCGCGCTAACCATGAGCGCGATACAGAGCGAGCCCGCAAAGAAAGCGTTCGACGCGCTCTCGCTCCTGCGCGGCTGCGAGGCACACTCCTCAGTTATACTCTCCCAGGTCGACGCGGATGTCTACCGCAAGCTCGGCATCAACCTGACCTGCGAGCCGCATTATCAAGTCAAGAAGCTCTACCACAAAGCGTAAATATAAATAATCAGCCTGCGGGGATATCCTCGCGGGCTGTTTTTTGCAAGATGAGTCCTATAAATCACCCAGTGAAATGCCAAGCCGCACAAATGCCTTGAATAAGCAAAAGTGCGTGCTATAATGAAATCAGAAAAGCAAATTGCGGGGTGAACATCAATGATAAAACTCACCATTTTCGGATTTCTTCTTGTCTGCGCCATGTCCGCTTGGTTTCCGGACTACGATTGGCTGACGATTCCCATTTTTGTAGCAGTCGCTCTGATTTGGTTGGCAGCTAAAATACTGCGCAGTCTTTCAGGACCGAACCCGCCCGAAAACAGAAAAGACCCCAGGGATTTTTACGACGAGTTTGACTGGTGGCAGGACAACCAGGGATTATAAATAAAAGCCGCAACCCACGCTAAATACGCGAGTTGCGGCTCTTTTTTGCTCTTTGCTCTGCGCCGGGTGTGACTCTCCTTTTTTCCGGGCTGTCACAGTCGGATGCAGAAAGCGTTTTCTTTGCCCCGAAGCTGTATGCAGATACTGCGAGTAGGCAAAAAAGCGCTTAAAAGAGCAAAACAAACTATGACAAAAGCCGCAACCTACGCTAAAAGCGCAAGTTGCGGCTCTTCTTTTTGCTCTTTGGTCTGCGCCGAATGTGGCTATCCTCTTTCCGGGCTGTCACAGTCGGATGCAGAAAGCGTTTTCTTTGCCCCGAAGCTGTATGCCGATACTGCGAGTGGGCGAAAAAGCGCTTAAAAGAGCAAAAACAGACTATGATAAAAGCCGCAACCCACGCTGAATGCATAAGTTGCGGCTTTTCTTTTTGCTCTTTGATCTGCGCCGGGTGTGGCAGCCCTTATTTTGCGGGGACTGTGTGCCAGATATTCTCGGCATACTCGTTTATCGCCCTGTCGGCGGCAAATCTGCCGGAGCAGGCGGTGTTCATCAGGGACATCGAGTTCCAGCGCTTTCTGTCCGCCCAGAGCTCGTCGATCCTGTTCTGCGCCTGACGGTAGTCCGCGAAGTCCGCGAGAACCATGTAGGGATCGTGATAGACAATGGTTCCGCTGATCTCCGGGAACTGCTTGCCGCAGAATCCGCGGTTTATGAAATCGATGACATTGCGAAGCTCCGCATTGTTGTTGTAGAAATTCATCGGCACATAGCCTCTGCTCCTAAGGTCATTGACCTCGGGGGTGGTCATGCCGAATATAACAATGTTCTCGTCGCCGACCGCGTCGTGAATCTCAACATTCGCGCCGTCGAGCGTGCCGAGGGTTATCGCGCCGTTCATCATCAGCTTCATGTTGCCCGTGCCGCTCGCCTCGGTTCCGGCGAGGGATATCTGCTCGCTGACATCGGCGGCGGGCATCATATATTCAGCCATGGAGACGTTGTAGTCCTCCATATAGACGACCTTGAGTCTGCCCTTGACATCGGGGTCGTTGTTGATAAGATCCGCGAGGGCGCAGATGAAGCTGATTATCTTCTTCGCCATGAAGTAGCCGCTCGCCGCTTTTGCGCCGAAGATATAGGTGTGGGGCGTGAAATCGCCCGAGGGATTCGCCTTTATCGCGAGATATTTCGCGAGGATGTTGAGCGCGTTGAGGTGCTGGCGCTTATACTCGTGCAGGCGCTTGACCTGAACATCGAAGATGGAGTTCGGGTCGAGCTCGATGCCGGTCTTCGCCTTGACGCGCTTTGCGAAGTCCGCTTTATTGGCGGTCTTTATCTTCTCTATCTCCGCGAGCACGGCGGGGTTATCTTTATATTTCGCAAGCTCCGAGAGGCACTCGGCGTTATATACGAACTCGCCGCCGATGAGGTCGCTGAGCATCGAGGTCAGGCGTGGGTTCGCCTGGCAGAGCCAGCGGCGGTGGGCAATGCCGTTTGTGACATTGCAGAACTTGTCGGGCGTGAGGGTATAGAAATCATGGAACACGCTGTCCTTGAGTATCTCGCTGTGGAGAGCGGAGACGCCGTTGACGCTGTGGCAGCAGGCGACGCAGAGGTTCGCCATGCGCACGACTCCGTTTGAGATAACAGCCATTCTCTCGACCTTGCCCGCGTCGTGGGTCTGCTCCCAGACGCTGCTGCGGAAGCGGTTATCTATTTCCTTGACTATCTGATAGATTCTCGGCAGCAGGCGGCGGAAGAGATCCTCGCTCCAGCATTCGAGCGCCTCGCTCATGACAGTATGGTTAGTGTAGGCGAAAACTTTCGTCACAACATCCCATGCGTCATCCCAGCTGTAGCCGCACTCGTCGAGCAGCAGGCGCATGAGCTCGGGGATAGCGAGAGTCGGGTGGGTGTCGTTGATATGGATAGCCATCTTGTCGCAGATATTGTCGAGCGAGCCGTATTTGCGCAGGTGGCGGTTGACTATATCCTGAACGGACGCGGAGACGAGGAAATACTGCTGGCGCAGGCGCAGGCTCTTGCCCTCGGGATGGTTATCCGCGGGATAGAGAACCTTGCTTATGACCTCAGCCATGGCGTTTTGCTCCATGGCGCGCAGGTAATCGCCCTGGTTGAAGGAGTTCATGTCAATTTCCGAGCTCTTCGCGCTCCAGAGGCGCAGGACGCTGACTCCCTTGCCGTCCTTGCCGGCGACCATCATATCATAGGGCACGGCGTGGACTTTCTTCGCGTTCTTTATATCGACGCTGTGATAGCCCTCCTCCCAGTGATCGACGACTTCGCCCTCGAAGCTGACATCGACGCTCTTCTCCTCGCGCGCGACGAGCCAGACTTCGCCGCCGGGAAGCCAGAAATCGGGCATCTCGGTCTGCCAGCCGTCAACAAGCTTCTGCTTGAAGATTCCGTATTCATAGAGAATGGAGTAGCCCATTCCGAGATAGCCGTCGGTTGCGAGCGCATCGAGATAGCACGCCGCGAGACGGCCGAGACCGCCGTTGCCGAGTCCCGCGTCCGGCTCGCACTCATAGAGCTTGTCGAGCTTGATGCCGAAATCTTTGAGTGCCTCCTCCATGACGGGGATGAGATTGAGATTATAGAGCGTGTTCTTGAGCGAGCGTCCCATGAGGAACTCCATGCACATATAGTACACGCGCTTTGAGCCGCTCTCTTCGCAGCGCTGCTCGAACTCGTGTCTGCCCTGTCTGAGCATATCGCGGGTTATCATCGCGATAGCCTTGTAAAACTGCTCATAGTTGGCCTCCTCGGGAGTGACGCCGAAAAAGTGCGAGAGCTTTGCGGTGATCTGCTCCTCGGCGGCCTTCTTTGTCAGTGAATAATCCATTGTATCAAACCTTTCGTTTGCTTGTGCAGCATATACTGCCGGATATATAAAATATACCAAATGTTATTTTATACCGAAAATGTAAATAATACAACCGAATACTCGCAATTACCGCCCGAACACCCTCAGAAAAAACGAACTCCCCGGCGGGAATTTTCAATAAAAATGCCTAAAAATGTCAGACACGATTGAAAAAGTAGGCATTGTTTACAATTTGTTCACATTTATGTATACTTGATGCAACACGGCGCAATTATTCTATATGTGTACCCAAGAGGTACCGAAGAGACAACTACCTATCTGGTTTTAATAATTGTCAACTTCTTTTTTCATTTTTATTTTCTCTTTCCCCAAAGCTAAAGCCGAATGCTGCACACATTCGGCTTTAACTTTTTTCGGGGAACTTTTTTTATTTTTACAGGTCGTCTACATCCTGCACGGGCTGCGAGCCGTCGAGCGGAGTGCCCGAATAACTGCCGAGAACATCGGTCGGGATAACTCCCTCTTTGTTCATCGGGTCGTTGTACTGCGGAATTTCGATTATCTTTTTCTTCTGCTTTTTCGGCTTGTCCACAAAAAATTCTCCTTTCTTTGCGTTTGCGTTTTTAGCTTTCCGCGCGGGCGCGCCGATATTCTGTGAAGCAGAAAGTTGAATTTGCGCGTTATTTCTGATAGAATCATCTTGTTCGAAAGACGGAGGTGCAAAAAATGAAAAATTTCAAAAAATATATCGCCGCTTTGCTTATTTTTGTTCTCGCGCTGAGCCTTTGCTCGTGCTCGCTGATAGACCGCCTCAAGCCCGCTCCCGCGCCGGAGACGGTCAGGCTGACCTTTCCCGAGGGCACGACCGTTATTCAGGCGGCACAGAAGCTCGAAGAGGGCGGCGTATGCACAAAGGACGAATTTATTTCGGCGGTCAACAACACCGAACGGGACAACAAATTCGTTAAAGCTATAAACAATCCGCAGGAGCGCCCGTTCCTGCTCGAGGGATATATCTATCCCGACACATATGATTTCTATGTCGGCGAGGGCGCGGAAAAGGCGCTCGGACGCTTTCTCGCGAATACTGAATCGAAGCTCACCGACGATATGTATGCTAAGGCTCAGAAAATCGGCATGTCCATGGACGAGATAATCACGCTCGCCTCGATAATCCAGCAGGAGGCGTCGGTGCCGTCGGTCATGGCGAATGTCTCCTCCGTGCTCCACAACAGGCTCAATTCATCGGGCTATCCGCGCCTGCAGTGCGACGCGACGGTGTTCTATTTAAAGCGCAGCGTCAAGCCGTATATAAGCGAGGATCAGGCTGACAAATACGATGAGTTTTACAACACCTACGACCGCAAGGGGCTTCCGGCGGGTCCGATAACGAACCCCGGGATCGAGGCGATAAACGCCGCGCTGAACCCGGCGGACACGGACTACTATTTCTTCGTCACCGACAACGACGGCAACTACTATTTTGCAAAGACCTATCAGGAGCATCTGAAAAACTGCAAAACGGCGGGGGTCGCGCAGTAAAAATTTTGCAAATATTGCTTTTAGTATCATTGAATTTTTCAGCCGCGCATAGTATAATTGGATTTTAGGCAAATCAAATATACTTCATCACAGGGGTATAAAGAGGTATTATGAACGGTCTTATTGCATCAGCAAAGAGAATAGAAGAATACGGCGCGCTGCTCGACTGCGTCAAAAACACCCGTCTGCCCATAGGCATGACGGGTCTTTCCCATATACACAAGGCGCATTTCGCCGCCGCGCTGAACGCGGACTGCGGCAGACCCGTGCTCGTGATAACGGCGGATGAGGCGCAGGCTTCGCGCCTTGCGCTCGACATGAAGACGCTCGGCTGCCGCGCCCTGCTCTATCCCGCGAGGGATTTTGCATTCCGCTCGACGGAGAGCCAGTCGCGCGAATATGAGCACAGGCGGCTCGGCGTGCTCGACAAGATGCTGCGCGGTGAGGCGCAGGCGGTAATCTGCTCCGCAGAGGCGGCGTCGCAGCTGACTCTGCCGCCCGAGGAGCTTAGGAACCGCACTATTGAACTCGCCGTCGGCGACGAGATGCCGCTCGAGGATATAGTAAAAGCACTTCTTCGCGCCGGCTACTCCCGCTCGGCGCAGGTCGACGGAGTCGGCCAGTATGCAGTGCGCGGCGGAGTGCTCGACTTCTTCACGCCCGGCGAGGAATATCCCTGCCGACTCGAGCTGTGGGGCGACGAAATCGACAGCATGGCGTATTTCGATATAGAAACTCAGCGCCGCACGGACAACATTGAAAAGATAAAAATAACCCCGTCAAACGAGATTCTCCCGCCCGACACGGACGAATTTGTCGAGCTGCTCGAGCGTTTTCGTTCGGAGATACACGGCAAGGGTGCGGTCAAGGCGCGCGAGTGCGTTGATAAAGATATCGACAGAATAAAGGGCGGTCTGCGCCTACAATCGACGGACAAATATATGCCCCTGCTCTACGATGTGGCTTCGATATTCGACTACGCAAAGGGCTATATTCTCTGCGTGAGCGAGAGCTTTTCCGTCAAAGAGCGGTTCAACGCCGCCATCGGGCTCATGCACGAGGCGATGAAGGCGATGTTCGAGGAGGGCGAGCTCTGTCCCGGACTCGACAGATTTTCTCTGCATCTTTCAGACCTGCTGAACAGCTATGAGCAGATGGGCGCCATATACATGGACAATCTGCCGCGCGGCGGATTCGACACGCCCGTAAAGGAGCTCATCGGCGTCAACGCAAGGCAGATAACCGCCTGGAACGGCTCGTTCTCTGTTCTCAAGGACGACCTCGACGCGCTGACGGACAGAAATAAGCGCACCTGCGTTATCTTCGCGGGCACGCGCAAGGCCGCCGACGCACTGCGCGGTGATCTTATAGACGACGGTTACAGCGCGCTCTACATGGACGAACTGCCGAACGAACTGACCCCCGGCACGCTGACCGTTGTGCCCGGCTGTCTCTCGGCGGGATTTGAATATCCTCTGGCAAAAATAACCGTATTCACCCACTCCGGCAGGGCGGCGGTCGCTCAGCCGAAGAGAAACGTCCGCAAAAGCTCGAATGCGTTCCACAGCCTCGACGAGCTGCACCGCGGCGACTATGTCGTTCATGTCGCGCACGGTATCGGCATATTCGAGGGCATAAACAAGCTCGAAGCGAGCGGCACGATAAAAGACTATATCAAAATTCGCTACGACAAGGGCGACATTTTATATGTCCCAGTCACTCAGCTCGACCAGGTCTCAAAATACATCGGTCCGTCCGGCGACGACAAGCCCGTCCGCCTCAACAAGCTCGGCGGCAAGGACTGGCAGAAGACCCGCTCGCGCGTGCGCAGCGCAGTCAAAGATATGGCAAAGGAGCTCACGGAGCTGTATTCGCGCCGACTCAAAATCGAGGGTCACGCATTCTCGCCCGACACGGATATGCAGAACGACTTTGAGCGCAGGTTCGAGTTCGACGAGACCTCGGATCAGCTCAGATGTATTGATGAAATAAAGGGCGACATGGAGAGAAGCTGCCCCATGGACAGACTGCTCTGCGGTGACGTCGGCTTCGGCAAGACGGAGGTAGCGCTGCGCGGCGCGTTCAAGTGCGTTGCGGACGGCAAGCAGTGCGCTATTTTAGTGCCGACCACGATTCTCGCCTATCAGCACTATCAGACGGTGCTCAAGAGAATAGAGGGCTTCCCGGTCGAGGCGCGTATGCTCTCGCGCTTCTGCTCGAAAAAAGAGATTGAAGATACAATAAACGGTCTGCGCCGCGGAAGTGTCGACATCGTTGTCGGCACGCACAGGCTCATATCAAAAGATGTTCAGTTCCGCGATCTCGGTCTGATAATAATCGACGAGGAGCAGCGCTTCGGCGTGGCTCAGAAAGAGAAGCTCAAGGAGCTCTATCCCAAGGTCGATGTTCTGACGCTGACCGCGACGCCCATACCGAGAACGCTCAACATGGCGCTCTCCGGCATACGCGATATGTCCATACTCGAAGAAGCGCCGCACGACCGCTCGCCGGTGCAGACCTATGTTGTCGAGCACAATCCCGAGATGCTCGCGCAGGCGATGAACGCGGAGCTCAGGCGCGGCGGTCAGGTATATTATCTGCACAACCGCGTTGAGAGCATCGAGCACACGGCGGCGGCAATAAAAGATATGCTGCCCGACGCCGTTGTCGGCATAGCCCACGGCAAGATGAGCGAAGACGAGCTGAGCGAAGTCTGGCGCAGGCTGCTCGAGGGCGAGATAGATATATTGGTATGCACGACTATAATCGAAACGGGCGTCGATGTTCCGAATGTCAACACCCTTATAATTGAAGACGCCGACCGCATGGGACTCGCCCAGCTGCATCAGATACGCGGGCGCGTCGGACGCTCGTCGCGCAGAGCGAGCGCGTATCTCACATTCAGACCCGGCAGGGAGCTGACGGAGATAGCCACGAGCAGGCTCGACGCGATAAGAGAATTCACGGAGTTCGGCTCGGGCTTCAAGATAGCCATGCGCGACCTTGAACTGCGCGGCGCGGGCAATGTGCTCGGCGCGCAGCAGCACGGTCACATGGAGGCTGTCGGCTACGAGATGTATCTCCAGATGCTCGAACAGGCGATAAGCGAGGAGCGCGGAGATCAGACGAAGAAGCCGAAGAAAGAATGCCTTGTCGATCTGCCGATAGACGCGCACATCCCGCCGACATATATCGAGAGCGTGCCGCAGAGGCTCGGCATCTACCGCCGCATCGCGGACATAACCTCGCGCGCGGACGCGGACGATGTCACGGATGAGCTCATCGACCGCTTCGGCGAACCGCCTGCTCCCGTGCTCGGACTGATAAGAACTTCACTGCTCAGGGCGTATTCCGCTCAGCACAACATCTATGAGATCGGGCGCAAGGGCGACAAGCTGCTGCTCTATATCGACGACCTCGACATGCAGGAGATTTCCGCCATAGCCGCAGGCTTCCCCGGCAGGGTGACGGTCAGCGCCGCGGGCAAGCCGCATATTGCAGTGCGCATCATGCCGCAGGATAAGATGCTCGACCTGCTCGAAAAAGTGCTCATGCTCATGAACACCGCGAATAAACAGAAAGACAGCTGACCGAAATCAGCTGTCTTTTATTTTTTATATTTATCTGTCCGTGTGCCCGTATTCGAGAATGTCCGCTATTCTCTCGCAGGCGTGTCCGTCGCCGTAGGGGTTCGCGGCGCGGCTCATTTTTTCATATTCCGCCTTGTCTTCAAGCAGGATTTTGAAGTTGTCATATATGGTCTGCTCGTCCGTGCCGACAAGCTTGAGCGTCCCTGCGGCGATGCCCTCGGGCCTCTCGGTCGTGTCGCGCATGACCAGAACCGGCTTGCCGAGGCTCGGCGCCTCCTCCTGGATTCCGCCGCTGTCGGTGAGGATCATATAGCTGTGCGCCAGGAAGTTGTGGAAATCGACAACATCAAGCGGCTCGATTATTTTTATATGCTCGCATCCGCCGAGTTCCGCGTCCGCCGCCTCGCGCACGACGGGGTTCATATGAATGGGATATATCGCCCTGATGTCCGGATGCTCCTCAACAATGCGCCTTATCGCGCGGAACATATGATGCATCGGCTCGCCGAGGTTCTCGCGCCTGTGCGCGGTTATCATTATCAGCCTGCCGTCGGCTGCCCAGTCGAGCCACTCGTTTGAATAGTCCGCACGCACGGTGGTTCTCAGCGCGTCTATCGCGGTGTTGCCCGTGACGAACACGGTCTCTTTCTTTTTGCCCTCTCTGAGCAGATTTTCGCGCGCCGTCTCGGTCGGGGCGAAGTTATATTCGGAAACTATGCCGACCGCCTGGCGGTTGAACTCCTCCGGGAACGGGGAATGTATATCATATGTGCGCAGTCCCGCCTCGACATGACCGACTTTTATCCCGAGATAATAGCACGCGAGAGCGGAGGCGAAAGTAGTTGTCGTATCGCCGTGGACGAGAACCGCGTCCGGTCGCTCTTTTTCGAGCACGGGCTTTATTTTTTCGAGAATGCTGACCGTGACATCGAAGAGAGTCTGCTTATCTTTCATTATGCTCAGGTCGTAGTCCGGCTCAACATCGAATGTTCTGAGCACGCTGTCGAGCATCTGGCGGTGCTGACCGGTGACGCAGACGACCGTTTCGAGTCCCTTGCGGGTCTTGAGCTCTTTGACGAGCGGACACATTTTTATTGCCTCGGGTCTTGTGCCGAAAACAAGCATTATCTTTTTCATGTGAAGCCTCCCTGACGCGGGTGTTTTCTCAATTATAACCGTTTTTCTTTTTTCAGTCAACAAAAAGGGAAGCGGCCGGCTGACAGATATCAGACGGTCGCTTGTCTTCTCCCCAAATAGATGCTGCACGCTTAGCGCACAGCCTAGCTTCTTTTTTCATAAGGTTATTATATACTGTTTCTATTTGGGAAGTCAATATTTTTCGCAATAAATAATATTTTACTTATTCGCCGCGTTCTCTTCTCGCCTGCTCGGGCGAAACGGGCGCGTGGGGGCAGACTATCTCGTCTATTATCTCCTGCGGAGCCGCCCAGCGAACGGCGTTTATTAAAATCTGCTGAACCTGCGGGATATAATATGTCGGGTTAGCTTCGTGGCCGGGCTGGAAATAGAATACTTTGCCGCGCCCTCTTCTCCAGCAGCAGCCCGAGCGGAACACATCGCCGCCGGAGAACCAGCCGATAAAAACAAGCTCGTCCGGCTCGGGGATATCAAAACGCTCGCCGTACATCTCTTCGACGGGTATCTCAACATATTCGCCGATGCCCTTTGCAATCGGATGCGCGGGGTTGACTGTCCAGAGGCGCTCAAAATCGCCGTCGCGCCAATGCAGGGCGCAGGATGTACCCATAAGGCGCTTGAAGGGCTTCGAAAAATGCGCGGAGTGCAGCGCTATGAAGCCCATGCCGCGCAGGACTCGGTCGTGCACGCGCTCAACGAGCTCATCGGGCACTTTGTCGTGCGCCATGTGTCCCCACCAGAGAAGCACATCGGTGTTTTCGAGCACTTCGGGCGGCAGACCGCAGTCGGGGTCGTTGAGGGTCGCGGTGCGCACCTCAATATCCTCCTGCGTGTCGAGGAAGCTCTTTATCTGACCGTGGATTCCGTGGGGATAAACTGCCGCTATCTCGGGCGATTCGACCTCATGGACGCCCTCGTTCCAGACGGTAACTCTTATCATTTTATCAGATCCTTTCGGGAGAAATTTTATCCAAGTCAAGTATATATTTTTGCCCGCCCGCTGTCAATGAATTTTCTCCTGTATTGCAAAATCGACTGCCGTTTGATATACTTTAATAAAGATTTTTCGGGGTGATATTTTGCTTCTCAACAAAAATGACGACATTGAACTTCATATAGATTCGGTCTCGCTGACCGGCAGCGGAGTCGGCAGATACAACGGGCTCGCCGTGTTCGTCCCCGCGACCGCGCCCGGAGATATAATAGAAGCACACATAATCAAGGCGAAGAAGAGCTACGCCGTCGGCAAATGCACGAAAATAATCAAGCCGTCGCCGGACAGAACCGACAACGACTGCCCCGCATATCCCGGCTGCGGCGGCTGTTCGTTCCGCCACATGAGCTACGATGCGGAATTAAAGCTCAAATCCGATGCCGTGCGCGACGCGTTTTCGCGCATCGGCGGACTCGATGTTGAATTAAAGCCGATAATCGGCGCAGACTCGCCCGACGGCTACCGCAACAAGGCGCAGTACCCTGTGGGGCGCGAGAATGGTGAATTAAAAATCGGCTTCTACTCCCGCCGCTCGCACAGGATAGTTGACTGCCGCGCGTGCCGCCTCGCGCCGCCGGAGTTTGAAAAAATCCTCGGCACAGTCGCGGACTGGATCGAGAAATATAATATTCCCGTCTACGACGAAACAAGCAGGAGCGGGGCTGTCAGGCACATATATCTGCGAAAAGCGTTCGCGACGGGCGAGATAATGCTCTGCCTTGTAAGCGCACAGGAAAACCTGCCGCACACCGACAAGCTCATCGAATCACTCAAAGATGAAAAAGCTATAAAAAGCATTCTTGTAAACATAAACCCCGACGACACGAACGCAGTGCTCGGCGAAAAGTGCATCCCGCTCCTCGGCGACGGCTGCATAACGGACATACTCTGCGGAGTAAAGGTACGCATATCGCCGCTGTCGTTCTATCAGGTCAACCGCGCTCAGGCGGAAAAACTATACAAAAAAGCCGCCGAATACGCCGGAGCGGAAAAAATAAAGCTCCTGCTCGACCTCTACTGCGGCGCGGGCACGATAGGGCTTTCGATGGCAGACAAGGCGGAGGAACTAATAGGCATAGAAACCGTCGCGCCGGCGATAGAGGACGCAAAGAAGAACGCAGCCGCAAACGGCATAGAAAACGCGCGGTTCATCTGCGCGGACGCAGGCGAAGCCGCAGAAAAGCTGCTCGCCGAGGGCAAGCGCCCCGAGGTGATAGTCCTCGACCCGCCGCGCAAGGGCTGCTCGGAGCAGACTATAAAAGCCGCCGCAGGCATGGCTCCCGACAGGATAGTGTATGTCTCCTGCGACCCCGCGACGCTCGCGCGCGACTGCGCCGTGTTCAAAGAGCTTGGATATGAAGTCGAAGAAGCGACAC
The DNA here is from genome assembly GCA_050873305.1 of Oscillospiraceae bacterium. Lineage (GTDB taxonomy): Bacteria > Bacillota > Clostridia > Oscillospirales > Acutalibacteraceae > CAG-177. The sequence goes on along the minus strand of JBNMIN010000010.1, from coordinate 3,215 downwards.
CCGTCGATCTGTTCCCGAGGACAGCGCATGTTGAGACGGTATGCTTGCTGTCTCGAGCGATATGAAATTCCGAAAACTGAAGAGTAATTAGAAGAAAGCTTATCGCTTCCGTAACTACCGCAAAGAAGAATACAAAACAGCAGACAGGATCGTAAAAAGATGTTCGCAATAAGCTCAAAATCCGGCCGACACACAAAACCGCATAAAAGACGGGCACCGGTTTCACGGTGCCCGTAGTTTTATCTTGTCTCATCCATCCATTCGGACAGGCGCGTCATGCTTTTTTCGCTGACGACAGCATAGAGAATATCGCCCTCACGGAACATATAATCGGGATGCACATTGTCTGTCAAATTTCCGTTGTTTTCTATAGCGATTATGTTTACTCCGAACCTTCCCCGCATATCGGCGGACATTATCGTCATTCCGACGATCTTACGCGGAACTTCAAGCTTAAGGAGATTCAGCTTTCGGCTCAGCTGAACAAAGTCCAGCATATTGGGAGTTTCCAGTTTGTGGGCGAGTCTGACTGCCATATCCCTCTCGGGGTAGACGACTTCTGCGCCGAGCTTCTTGAGTATCTCGCCCTGCTCGGCGCTCGCGGCCTTTGATATGACCGTCGGCACGCCGAGAGAGACAACGTTGAGCGTAGTCAGAATCGAGGTGTCCATCTTCTCTCCGATACAGACCACCACGACGTCGCAGTTTTGTATTCCGGTTTCCGAAAGCGTCTTTTTGTCGAAGCTGTTGACCACAAAAGCGTTCTCCGTGTATTCGCGCATCTCGCGCACCTTTTCCTCGTTTCCGTCGATTACGAGCGGCTCCGCGCCCGATTTCGCAAGCTCCACAGCCAGAGCAGAGCCGAAGCGCCCGAGTCCGATTATTCCGTAAGATTTGCTGTCGCTTTTTGATTTTTTAAACATCTTTGTCCTCCGTTCTCAGCCTATGGCTATGTTTCCGTCGGGATATTTTATTCGATCTCCGTTTGTGAAGTACCAGAGAGTCGCTATTGTAAGCGGCCCCAAGCGGCCGATATACATCATAACTATTGATGTAAGCTTGCTCGCGGTGCAAAGTCCCGTGGTTATCCCGGTAGTGAGTCCCACCGTGCCGAACGCGCTCGTCATCTCGAACAAGGCATCCCTTATTGCTATATCCGGCTCAAAGGCGCAGAGCATAAACGTTCCCACTGCTATCACACTTATACCCATGACCGCTATGACCGACGCCTTGCGGAACACGCCGTGCGGCACAGAATAGTGAAAAGCCTTTCCCGAGGTGTTTGTCGCGGCGGTCTTTATGCCCTGGATCAGCGCAAACAAAGTGCTCGTCTTTATTCCGCCGCCGGTGGAGCCTGGCGACGCGCCGACGAACATTAAAAAGGTCATAGCGAGCAGTCCCGCGTTTGAAAATTCGCCGAGCGAATATGTCGAGAAGCCCGCCGTCCTCGCGGTCACGCTGTTGAACAGGGCTCCTATCCACGGCATATCCTCGGTAATTCTGAAAATCACCGCGCCGCCGACCGTCAGCGCGACGCTCATCGTGAGCACTACTTTTGTGTGCATGGAAAATCTGCGCCAGCGAAATCGCTTTTCGACAATCTCGCGGATAACGAGAAAGCCGATTCCGCCGAAGAATATCAAAAGGCAGGTCACGAGATTTAAAAATACATCCTCTTTGTAGGCGGAGAGGCTTTGGAAGTTTCCGAGGATGTCGAAGCCGGAGTTGTTGAACGCGGCGACGGAGTGAAAAAGGCTTATTCCGAGAGCTTTGAGCGGCGGGTAATCGCGCACGAAAACAATGAAGCTCAGCGCCGCACCGACGAGCTCAAATGCCGCCGTAGTCAAAAACACGCTTTTTATAAATTTTACTATTCCCTTGCCTGAGTCGAGATTCATCGCATCGCGCAAAACACGCCGACCTTTCAGATTTATCCTCTTTCCGACCGCTAAGATAACGCCCGCGCCCATTGACGCGACTCCGAGTCCGCCTATCTGTATCAGTGCCGCAACAACGAACTGACCGAACGCGGTGAACGTGTCCCCTATATCGACGGTCACGAGTCCCGTCACGCAGACGGCGCTCGCCGAAGTGTAAAGCGCGTCTATGTATTTTAAGTCTATGCCGTTTCGCACGCTGCACGGCAGCATCAGCAGACCCGAGCCTATAAATATCGCGGCTGCAAAACCGAGCGCAATTATTCTTGCAGACGACATTCTTTTTAACAGCTTTCTCATAATTCACCTCGTATCCCGCAAAAAAGACCTTCGGCAGAATAGGTCTGCCAAAGGTCTTGCTTCATTCACGGCCAACGCCGCCAATGTCCGCTGCCAGCACAGCTCCTGTGCGGTTGGTGACAGGCGGATGGGTAACCCATAGCTACTCCCCATTGGTTGTGGCTTAATTATATCCCTTTGCGGGCGAAAGTCAATATATTTATGAAAAAATTATCCGACATTAAAAGCAGAAAAGGTCTGCCGAGCTAATCGACAGACCCATGTCTTTATGAAATTCCTATTAATAAGCGAAAGTGTACTGCTGCTGCCATGTGCCGGTGAAGTTAGCATCGATACCAACATTGCTATTACCGAAGGTAAGTTTGCAGACAACATTTGCCGGCTCGCTGACATTGATGCTCGCGAGAGTACCGTCCGCGTTGAGCACGAAAGTGAATGTGCCGCTCTGATAATTAACCTTCGTGCTCTTCGGGCTGAAGGGTTTAAAATCATCCGGAGTCAGCGAAAGCGTATCAAAGCAAGAGCCATGATGCTTGGGAACAAATGTAAGCCCCTCGCCGCTCTCGGTAACGAGAGTGATGCTGACCTTCCAGCCGCTGCCCTGTTTGACGCAGGAAGCCGCCTTGACGCCTGCGGGATCGACTTTATAGGAAGCGCGCTTTGCCGCGGGCAGGAAGCTTGCAAGAGTCGTGCCATCGGAAGCCTTGCCGCCGTTAAAAGTTTTTGTCGCGGTCTTGGGATAATCGTTGGGAAGAAGGGGCTCTGCCTTAGCAATAAGGTCGATTCCGAGAATCTTGTCGGGGTTAAGGCTGTTGATCTTCGAAGTTGTTCCCTGAACTCTCTTGACAGATACCTTTCCGGTGTAGCTCTTCATAGCCGAAGCGTACTTGTTGAAGAACGCAACGATATCAGCCTTGCTGCCATTGACGGGAGCCTTGATTTCGGCTGCGGGCTTGTTGCCCTGCTGGCCGCCCTGAG
>JBNMIN010000009.1:0-34011 GCA_050873305.1 Oscillospiraceae bacterium | reverse complement strand
CATGGATCAGAGCGTTATTCTCGACGGAAGCGAGTATACTATAACCGTAAACGGCTCGGGCAGCAGCAACCATATCAAGGTCTATATTGACTCCGAACTGTACTATGAGTGCAATGTTGACTTCACAAAGAGCCCTGCGGAGATATCAAATGTCAAGAGGCATGATGTTTCCGAAAGTTCGACGATTCCCAATGTTGTCGGCAGCAACGAGGCTTCTGCTATAAGCATTCTCAAGAGCCACGGCTTTACCTCCGTTGAAGTCAATTATATAAGCGTTGTTGATTCCTCGAAGAACGGAAAGGTTATTTCACAGACTCCGAAGAACAGCTCCAAAGCCTATCCTTTGAGCACAACAGTAACTATAACCGTCGGCAAGTTTGTCGGCTAAGGTCTTTGTTATGGCAGATGTCAAAAAAGGAATAATATTAAAAGGAATCGGTGGTCTCTACTTTGTGGAGACCGCCGATGCGGTATTTGAGTGCAAAGCCCGCGGAATCTTCCGCAAGAGCGGACAGAAGCCGCTCGTCGGCGACGAAGTTGACATACTCATCGGCGAGGACGGGGCAAACAACACTATCGAAAAGATATATCCGCGCCGCAGCGAACTGATGCGCCCGCCGGTTGCGAATCTTGATAGGCTGTTTATTCTTTCATCTGTGCGCGACCCCAATCCGAGCACGCTGATAATTGATAAAATGACCGCGATAGCTTGCTGGAAGAACATAGAGCCCGTTATAGTGATCACAAAAGACGATCTTGGAGACACTTCCGAGCTTCGCGGTATATATGAAAAAGCGGGTATACCGTTCTTTTCGGTGTCGAGCCGCGACGGCAGGGGAGCCGACGAAGTGAAAGCCATGCTCAGCGGTCATATAAGCGCTTTTGCGGGCAATACCGGTGTCGGAAAATCGTCACTGCTCAATCTTATCGCCCCCGAACTTTCGCTGAAAACAGGCGAAATAAGTGACAAGCTCGGCAGAGGCAGACACACAACAAGAGCTGTTGAACTCTATAAGCTTTGTGGTGGATATGTTGCGGATACACCCGGTTTTTCTTCTCTGACGGGCGAGAACAGCGAGATGATACCTGTTGATGATCTCCCGTTTTGCTTCCCCGAGTTTGAAAAATATCTCGGGAAATGCAGGTTCACTTCATGCAGACATATTAATGACAAGGGCTGCGAAATAGTCGCCGCGGTTGAATCGGGTGAAATCAGCGAATCACGCCACAACAGCTATATCGCTCTCTACAACGAAGCGAAAGACATAAAAGAATGGGAAAAGAAATAAAGTAACGCAAACGCCGCGCTTTGTATATAATGGACTGAAGGCGAGACTGTTATATGTAAGGGCGGTGGCGAGCGTGAGAAGATGCGGATGCGGCAGAAGCGGGTCTGTCTGTATCATAATAATTTCATTTGCGGCCGGGATAATCGCCGCAAAATTTTTCCCGTATTCGCTGTTCATTATTCTTATGCTCATCCTGCTTTTGCTTATCTGCACCGCCTCACGAAGCTTTTGGTGACGGAGGGTGAGAATGAGATGAAAGTGGTAGTAGTCAGAAGCCCTAAGCTTTTTTCCGGAATACTCAGACTCATTTTCGGAATAAAACGGCAGGAACAAACAACATAAAAAACGCCGGACGGCTGTGTACGCTGTCCGGCGTTTTGCTGTATATTTTTAGGGCTGAACGGTTATCGGCTTGTCTTCGCTCTCGTGCTCTATGGAAACGAAATTATTGCGCGGCGCATATGCCCAGCGCATTTCAAACGCTTTAACTCCGTCGAGCGGTATGTAGAGCTGGTCTCTCTTGCCTCTGTAGACCTTTGCGGGAAGCTTGAGCTCGCCGCGGTCGGTCTGCGCCACGTCGCTGTCAATAGTGAACTCCGCGTTGTGACCGTAAACATCAAGATACACCTTGCCGGGAGTTTTTCTGACTTCTCCGCCGATGAATCCGACGAGAACGGAAAGGGGAGCGAACCATATTCCGTCTTTGAACTCGCACGGAGTCGTGTACTGGCAGAGCCCGAGATCCATGCCTTTGAACTTCATTCGCGTTGTATTGTATATCGGCGCGAGCGCGGGCGGATCAATCGAATCGGTCTCTTTGTTTATCACACAGCGGTCGGCAATGCGTCCGTCGTTGAGATGAGCGGTAAGCGTTATCTTCGGGCCATCAACCTCGACGACAACGACCATCGAAACCATTTCTTCCTGGGAATAGAAAGCACTGTGCCAGACCTTCGGAACGGCGCGGGTTCCGGGAGGATTCATATTCGAGTTGCCGAGCATATAGTGTATAGTTCCCTGCGACGGTCTGTCGAAAATTTCTTCGTTCCTGACGGGGAAACTTCTTGAAAAATTGTGCTCGTGACCCGAGAAGAGTATATCGAGCTTTTCCATGCCTTCGCGCATGACGGGATAAGCATCATAGTTCTGGCAGTCTGAGCCGGAATAGCATATCGGAAAATGATATGAGCCGATTTTCCACTGCTTGTCGCAGGCGTCGAGGTCTTTTATGAGCCATTCGTTGACCTCTTCCGGACCGTTTATTCCGATTATTGCGAAATGCACATTGCCGTAGTCAAAAGTGTAGTTCTCTGTTTTCCAGTTTTCAGGGCCATTATAGGCATATGAACCTTTGAACTGATTGTCAAAGAACTCCGCGGGTTCGGCGTAATATCTTCCAATCGCATTCTTATAGTCCTTGAATCCGCGGTTGTCGTGGTTGCCGAGAGTCATCATAAACGGAATGTGCTCGGATATTCCAACAAGTCCGCTGAACGCTCCGTTCCACTGAACCTCGTGCTGTCCGCAGTCTGTGTTGTCGCCGCCGGTCAGAATGAAGCGCGTGTCGGGGTTCTTTTCGAGCATCTCTTTGACAAAGCCGTTAAAATGCGAATAGTCCGGGCAGTCAAACGGCTCGCCTTTTTGCTGATCCGATACGCAAAGGAATTTGAATTTCGTGAGATTTTCGGGCGCGGTTGAAAAATAGAATTCTTCGCTCCTGTGTTGGTCATTGCCGCAGGTGTAGAAATATTTCGTGTCCGGCTTGAGCCCTGTGAGATCTGCCCAGAACATATTGCTTATGTCGATGTCGCTCTTGAAAACTTCCGTTGCCGCATCGGCACGCATAACTTCACTGCTGCCGTCCTCGCGGTAGAGAACATAGCCGTTTTTGATATCCGTGCAGGTTCTCCAGGTGACGGTCATCGAGGTTGCGGCGTCGCCCTTTATGCTGAGCATTATGTGGTCGGGCTGTTCTGTTGAACCTCTTATGGGTTTAACTGCTTGACTCATTTTGATCTCCTTGTCTGAAAATATAATATGACGCTGCAATGTTTCATACAGCGTCTTTTGTTTAGTTGAAAGGTGTGCTTATCCTGTTATATCTGAAGTTTGTTACTTCACCGCGCTGACTGCACCTGTAGATGCTCATGACAAGTCCTATCGCGATATATATGCAGAGGTTTGATGACCCGCCTGAGCTGAAGAACGGCAGAGTGATACCGATGCAGGGGAGGAGCTTCAAACACATTCCGATGTTCATAATGGCCTGCGAGCCGATCATAACAGCAGTGCCGTAGCAGATGAGCGAACCCATATTTGTGTTAGCCTGTTTGCCGACAAATACTATCTTGACTATTATAAGCGCTATAAGCGCAAGCGCTGCAAAAGCGCCGACAAATCCGAGTTCTTCGCCGATAACTGAGAATATCATATCACTGTCGTTGACGGGGACCGAGTGCGACTGAGTATACGCACCTTTAAGGAATCCTCGACCGAAAAATCTTCCGCTGCCGATGGCGTTGACGCTTTGCTGCTGCTGGAAGATATATTTTTTATAGAGCGCCGTGTCAAGCTTGCTCGGGGCATATACGGCAAGGATACGGCCTTTCTGGAAGTCGCTGAAAAATGCAAACCAGAGCACGGGAACAGCTGCAAGTATGACCGCTCCGGCGGCTGCAAAATATCTTGCGGCAAGACCCGATGCAAACATCATGCCGATGAATATTGAAACGAATACGAGCGCAGAGCCGAGGTCGCCGGTCAGAATGACAAGCAGTGCCGGAACTCCGCCGTGAACGCAGAGAAGCAGTGCGTTCTTAAGCTTGTTTATGTCCTCGCCGACATAGTCGAGATGAACGGCGAATGTTATTATAAACGCTATCTTGAAAAGCTCGGACGGCTGGAAGTTGATGACTTTGAAATCGAACCATGTTCTTGCATCCGGTCTGTCTGCCGTTCCGCTGCCGAACGGGAAAAGCAGAAGCATCATCAGCAGGCACACGCCGCCGATTATCATCCAGAAGCGGAGAACTATTTCGTAGTCGATAAACGATATGACTATGCACATCGCTGCACCGACGAGCACGGCGAGCAGCATGACAAGCGCCGTACGGCTGATAAAGCTTCCGTCCTCAAGGCTACTGTATGTGGCGCTGTAGACCATAAGAACGCCGAACAGCGATGTCAGAAGGCAGAGCGACATCAGCAGTTTGTCCGTAGTTTTTAATCCTCTTTTGATTGCCTGAAGTATGTTCATTGGCAGCTCCTTAGAAATTATACTGATATTATAAAGCGAAATTTAATCAAATTCAAGTAAAATACTTTTATATCTTTGATTTGTGTGATATAATTATTTGAATTTAATGCAAGGCAGCGGTATTTTTCAGATGAAGACGGTTTTTCATTCTTATTCTTCAAAACAGACCGAGGAGTTCGGTGCTCATCTCGGCAAAAGCCTCAAAGCAGGGGATGTTGTCGCCCTGTTCGGCGATCTCGGCGCAGGCAAAACTGCGTTTACAAGAGGGCTCGCGCACGGAATGGGTTTCGACGGCGAAGTCAGCAGCCCAACCTTTGCGCTTGTGCATGAGTATCCGGCGGATATACCGATTTATCACTTTGATATGTACAGGATTACTACCTGGGATGATCTTTATTCAACCGGATTTTTTGATTATCTCGACATGGGCGGTGTGCTCGTTATTGAGTGGAGCGAAAATATCGAGAACTGCCTGACCGAAAATTCGATAAGAGTTTCAATATCCAAGAATGATAACGAGAATGAACGCATAATTACTTTGGAGAGGGGTGCCGAAATTGAAGATACTCGCGCTTGATTCGTCCGCAAAAACAGCGAGTGCCGCGATAACCGACGGCGAGCAACTGATAAGCGAAGCATTTGTCAATGCCGGACTCACGCACAGTGAGACTCTTCTTCCCATGGTCGATTCCGTTCTCAGCCTTGCACGCCTCACAATGGCGGATATCGACGGCTGCGTTATAACCGACGGCCCCGGTTCGTTTACGGGTATAAGAATAGGCATCGCCGCCGTGAAAGGGCTTGCAATGCCCAATAAGACGAAGTGCTGCGGTGTGTCCACTCTCAAGGCGATGGCTTATAATCTGCGCTATGATAACTGCATTGCCTGCTGTGCAATGGACGCAAGATGCTCGCAGGTCTATTCTGCAATATTCCGCTGTTTTGACGGAAAAGTCGAGAGATTGACCGAAGATGACGCAATTCCCGCATCAAAACTTCCGGAAATACTTGAAAAATATGCAAATGAGCGTATAATTTGTGTCGGAGACGGAGCGCATATCGCTTATCAGGCTGTTAAAGACAGCTTTAAGAGCGTTAGCCTCGCGCAGGACAGCAGGCGTTTTCAGCGTGCATACGGAGCCGCTTGCGCCGCCGTGTGCGAGAATATGAACTTCATTCCTCCGGCTCAACTTTTGCCCGTATATCTGAGACCTTCGCAGGCGGAGCGCGAACTCAGCCTGAAGAAGTCTCATAATCAATAAATCAAAAGGAGAAATTATCATGATAGCTCTTGCTGCTGACCATGCAGGATATCCTCTCAAGGAGGAAATCAAAAAACATCTTTTGGAGAGAGGCTTCGATGTCAAGGACTTTGGAACTGACAGCGACAAGTCCGTTGACTATGCTGTTTTTGCAAAGATAGCGGGCGAGGCAGTCGCATCCGGCGAGTGCAAGCTCGGCATTTTCTGCTGCGGTACCGGCGTCGGCATCTCGATGGCGGCAAATAAGGTCAGAGGAGTCAGAGCTGCAAACTGCGCAGATACTTTCTCCGCGCGCATGACAAGACTCCATAACGACGCAAATGTCCTTTGCCTCGGCAGCAGAGTTATAGGCGCAGGTCTTGCGCTTGATATGGTCGATCTCTTTGTTGACACGCCTTTCAGCGGCGAGGAGAGACACCAGAGAAGAATCGATCAGGTCATGGCTATAGAGAACGAGAAGTTCTCAAAATAAAGAAGTCAGAAATTTTCAAATTATATATATCTGGAGGAGTTCAAAAATGGCAAACATTACAATAACAAATCACCCGCTTATTCAGCATAAGCTGTCTATCCTCAGAGACAAGCACACCGCTTCCAAAGAGTTCCGTACTCTTGTCGGCGAGATTGCTATGCTCATGTGCTACGAGGCGACAAGAGATCTTCCTCTCAAGGATGTTGAGATCGAGACTCCTGTTTCCAAGATGACCACAAAGGCTCTTGCGGGCAAGAAGCTTGCTTTTGTCCCGATTCTCAGAGCCGGTCTCGGTATGGTTGACGGCGTCCTGACCCTTGTTCCTTCCGCCAGAGTCGGTCACATCGGTCTTTACCGCGATCCCGCAACTCTGCAGCCCGTTGAGTATTATTGCAAGCTGCCCAGCGATATCGGCGAGCGCGATGTTATTGTTCTCGATCCCATGCTTGCCACCGGCGGCTCGGCTATCGATGCTATAACCCAGATCAAGAAGAGAAATCCCAAGTCGATAAAGTTCATGTGCATCATTGCAGCTCCCGAGGGACTTGAGGCTCTCAGCAAGGCTCATCCCGACGTTGATATCTTTGCCGCTGCAAAGGACGAGAAGCTCAACGATCACGGTTATATTGTTCCCGGTCTCGGCGACGCCGGCGACAGAATCTTCGGCACGAAATAATTGCACTTGCAATACCCGGACTATTATGTTATAATCATTTCAGTAAATTTTGGAGGTGTTATATTATGAAACACATCAAGACCATCAACGCTTCGAATCTTAAGGAGAGCGCTGCTAAGGGCGGCTGCGGCGAGTGCCAGGCTTCCTGCCAGTCAGCTTGCAAGACTTCCTGCACCGTTGCTAACCAGAAGTGCGAGAAGTAATCTGATTTGAACGTAAATTAGGGGCAGGCTTTGCGCCTGTCCCTAAAATTCTGTCTGAAACAATTTGCCGATAGTAACGCGGCTAAAAGGAGCGAAAGCGGGGAGACCCGGCGTATATGATACATAAATATTTTCTCAACGGCTACTATATAGTCATTGACACAAACAGCGGCGCCGTTCACATTGTGGACGAGCTTGCATACAGACTGCTCGATTTCTTCACGGAGAAGCTCAAGGGTGAATGTCCCGATGAGATTATCTCAACTCTTGTAAACGAGGGATTTGATAAGCAGGATATTATCGACACTTATGCCGAGCTCAAGGCTTTGTGCGATGACGATTCTCTTTTCTCAGAGGATACCTACAGACCTTTTGCTGATATGCTCACCGAGGCTCCGATAAAGTCTATGTGCCTCAACATATCGCACGACTGCAATCTCCGCTGCGAGTATTGCTTTGCTGCTCAGGGCGATTTCGGCCACGGCAGAAAGCTCATGCCTTTTGAGGTCGGTAAGGCTGCGATAGATTTTCTTATCAAACATTCCGCAAACAGACATAATCTCGAACTTGACTTCTTCGGCGGCGAGCCGCTCATGAATCTCGATGTCGTGAAAAAGGTTGTCGAGTATGCGAGATCGATTGAAAAAGAGCACAACAAGAACTTCCGCTTCACAATGACTACAAACGGTATTCTGCTCGACGATGACAGCATTGACTTTATCAACCGCGAGATGTCGAATGTCGTTCTCTCGCTCGACGGCAGAAAAGAGGTTAACGACCGTCTGCGCCCGACCGTCAACAAGAAGGGCAGCTATGACATAATCGTTCCGAAGTATCAGAAGCTTGTCGCCGAGAGAGGGGACAAGGAATATTATGTCCGCGGTACATTTACAAAATATAATCTTGACTTCACCGATGATGTCATGCATCTCAACGATCTTGGATTCGATCAGATCTCTGTTGAACCCGTTGTGACCGATCCCGAGCTGCCGTATGCGCTGACCGAAAGCGATCTCCCGGCTATTGCAGAGGAATATGAGAAGCTTTCAAAGATACTTATAGAGCGGAAGAAGAACGGTACGAGCTTCAATTTCTTCCATTTCATGATCGACCTTGATCAGGGCCCGTGTGCTATAAAAAGACTTCGCGGATGCAGCTGCGGCAACGAGTATGTTGCTGTCACTCCCGAGGGTGATATCTATCCCTGCCATCAGTTTGTGGGTATGGATGAGTGGAAGATGGGCAGCGTGCTTGACGATTCCTTTGATTACAAGATGAAGAAAATGTTCTCGAAGGCGAATATCTACTCAAAAGAAGAGTGTGCCGACTGCTGGGCGAAGTTCTATTGCAGCGGCGGATGCAACGCCAATAATATGCAGTATAACAACACTATCTTCAAGCCGCACAAGCTCTCCTGCGCTCTCGAACAGAAGAGACTCGAGTGTGCGATAATGATAAAAGCCGCTCTTGCGGATAAATAAAAATCAACAGCTCGGGATGTAAAAGTCCCGGGCTTGTTTTATGCATGAAAAAACCCCTCGGAAGTTTTACCTTCCGAGGGACATTTATTATTCTATTGCTTATTTGCTGCTGTTGCTCATTGCGAGGCGCTGCTTGAAAGATTTGAGGTAAGACTTGAGAGCCTTGTCAATCTTTTTGTCGTTCTTCTTGAGCTTGTACTCATCGGAACCCTCAAGCTCGGTCAGCTTCTTCTCAAAGTCCTCGCTGGACTTCGATGAACGAATCGTGCTCTTCCAGGCGTAATCCTTGCCCGAATAGAACATGATGTGATAACCGTACTCGGACTCGATTATGCCGGTATCGCCGACCTTTCTGCTGCTGTCGGTAGCCCAGTTACGGAAAGACTCAACATAGCTGGAGTTCGCAGTGATGCCGCTTATAAGTCCGCCGTCAGCGGCACTTCCGGTGTCCTTGGACTTCTCTTTTGCAAGAGCTGCGAACGAATCTTCTGTCTTTGCACCGCTCTGCCACTGCTTGTAGATCTCTTCTGCAGAGGCCTTTGCTGCCTTCTTCTGCTCGTCGGTAGCCTCTGAGCTGGAGCTGGTGTCATCGGTGAAGGAAATAAGTATATGTCTTACATTCGCCGCCATGGGAGCGTAGCTGCTCTTGTTGATGTAGAGGATAACATAAGAAGTAACATTGCCGTCACTGCCGACTTCAAAGAGCTTGACATCGCCGGATTTTCTTGCGCTGTCGAATGCCCACTTAGCGGCATCTTCGGAAACATAAGAGGTGAGGGTCGACTTTGCAGCCTCGGTGAGAGCGGTTGCGGACTCTGCATCGTAGTCCTCAGTGGAGCTGTTCTTTTTCTTTGCCTGCTCAAGGAAAGCCTTTTCGCTGGTGCAGGCTTTAAGCGCAGCTTCAGCCTCAGACTTGACTTTTGCGGCAGCTGCCTTCTGACGTGCAGCAAGCTGCTCATCGGACTCGCCGTCCTTTGCGGTAAGAGTTTCTACTGCAAAGGAAAGTGTTCTTGCATCAACTGCGTTATATGCGCTGGGATCTGCATCATAGACAGCCTTGATGTCAGCGTCGCTGTAAGAGTTTGTAAGGTTTGTCGAAGTATCGCTCTGATATCTTGTGACGATGTTCTGCATCTCAAGCTGCTTGCGCATGAACTTCTCGTTTACACCTTTGCCGTAGCTTGCCTTGAGGTAGGCGTTGAGAGAATAGTTGCTCTCAGCGGCGGTGTTCCTGAGCTCTTCAATCTGGTCATCTATAGACTTTTGCTCATCGTCGGTGAGCTTGTATCCGGCCTTGAGAGCCTCGGCATAGAGAATCTTGTAGGACTGGAGAGCGGAGATGGTCTCGTCCTTGATGTAATCGGAGAGGAGCACATCCTTGCCGTCCGCGTCGGTGCCGTAGTTCTGCTCGTCGGGCGACTTTGTGGAGTCAATGCCGATGTTGTAGCCGTACATAGCATACTGCTGAGCGTATGAATAGATGTTGTTGAGATACTGGCTGTAGTAATATGTAAACTCAACTTCCGAAACGCGTATGTCATCGCCAACGGAGAATACAGTGGTATTCTTCTTGATAACGGCTGTATCGTCAAGAACTTTCCATACGATGCCGCCTGCAACTACAACGGCGAGAACGATGGCAACTACCATCTTGACTATCTTTGCCGCAGCTTTGCTCTTCTCGCTCTTTTTCTGACTCTTTTTCGCAGACTGAGCGAGGCGGGCCTTTCTGTCGTCACGGTATGACTCGGCAGAAGTCCGCTGAGTGTCTTTGTTTGCCATTCTTTTTCATCCTTTTCTTTGTTAAGGTTGATTTGACCTGACGGTCTATAACATTCTTATTTTATACTATTTTATTAGTTTTGACAAGCCGAATTTGCAAGTTTTATAGTTAGTTCATAATCAAATCACAGCTCGCCGTTTAGAAATGCGTCTTTGAACCACACATTCCTGACTTCAAACTGTTTGCCGTTGAGATAGTTGAGCGACTGCGCGTCGGTAACAAAGTCAAACCTGAGCTTGTATGAATATAGAAATTGCTTTTTATATCCGCTCTCTTTGTTCATGGAGTTGCGCCCGTATTTTCCGTCTCCGAGCAGGGGATGACCTATCGACGCGAAATGAGCTCTTATCTGATGTGTGCGTCCGGTCAGCAGTTCAACTTCGACAAGGCTCATATTTTTATTTTCCGCGAGCACACGGTATTTTGTTTTTATTTCTTTAGAACCGTCTGTCTGTCGGCTGAATACTTTAACAAGATTCTTCTTTTCGTCTTTCGTCAGCCAGCCGTGCAGGATGCCTTCTTTTTCTTTCAATGTTCCGTGGACAACACAGAGATAGAATTTCTTTATCTCTCTGTCCTTGAGCTTTTGGTTCATGATTCTCAGGGCTTCCGCGTTTTTTGCGGCCATGACTATTCCGCCTGTGTTGCGGTCGATTCTGTTTATTAGAGCCGGCGCAAAAGAGTTTTCGTCCGACGGGTCGTATTCGCCCTTTTCATAGAGATAACGCTTGATTCTGGTCAGCAGTGTATCGTTGTATTCGCGTTCGTCGGGGTGCGAAAGAAGTCCGACTTTTTTGTCGAGCAGCATTATATTCTCGTCTTCGTAGATGACCGTGAGATTTGTCGAAGCGTGCATGAAATCGTATCTGTCGAACCGCTGTTCGAAGAACTCGTCGTTTATGTACATATCCACTTTGTTGCCCTCTTTCAGGCGCGTGGATATCTCACACCGTTTGCCGTTGAGTTTTATGCGCTTGAGTCTGATGTATTTGTACATCAACGAATCGGGAAGATTCGGAACGGTCTTTTTTATGAACTTGTCAACGCGCTGATTGGCATCGTTTTTCCCTATAGTAAAACTTTTCAATTGCCGTTCCTCCCGCCGGATGATTTTACGAATTTTATCGCGCCCATTGCCGCTTTTGCGCCCTCGCCGACGGCGACGCTTACCTGAAGCAGCCCACCAGTGCAGTCTCCGGCGGCGAAAAGTCCTGGCAGCCCCGTTGACATATCGACGCCGACTTTTATCGAGTTTCCCTCAACGGGTGCGCCGACTTTCTTTGCAAGGTCGCTTGCGGCGGCACTCCCGAGCGCGATAAACAGCCCGGAAACAGGCAGGTTTGAACCGTCTTTGAATTTAACTCCGCCAAGCCTGTTATCGCCATATAGCGAATCTATCGGCTCGGTTATAATTTTTATGTTGCCGAAGTCTCCGTTCGGTTCGGCTCCGTTTGTGAGCAGCGTGACACTTCCTGCAACTCCCGAAAGATCGCCTATCTCATGCAGCGCATATGCGCCGTTTCCGAGCACGGCAACATCTTTTCCGCGATAGAAAAACGCATCGCAGACTGCACAGTAGCTGACGCCTTTTCCCTCGAATTCTTTGATGCCGGGGATGTTCACGCTTTTTCTCGCAGAGCCGGTCGCGATTATAACGGCGGGGGAGATAAAGTTATCCTCCGAGCACGATACGGTGTAATTACCGTTCCAACCGAGCGAAAAAACCTCTTCTTCGAATATATCCGCACCCAGCTCCTTTGCCTGCTCAACGCCGCGTTTTACAAGCTCTGTGCCGGAAATCGCTCCCGTGCCGAAATAATTCTCTATCTTTTCCGCTTTTTCCAGCGCTCCACCGTCCTTGCCGATAACGGCGCAGGTGAGCCCGGCGCGCTTTATATAGAGCGCCGCCGACAGCCCCGCGGGACCGCTGCCTATAACGGTTATATTGTAGTGCCTGTCCATATATGCCTCCGATTAAAGTAACATATGATGATTATAGCCTATTTTTGGTTTTATTAACAGCCTTGAAAGAAAAATTTTTTATTAACACGGATTTTGTAAATATACAGAAGTTTTTATATTATTAAGCTTGTACAAATTCGCTTTTCGTTGTATAATAAACTGATTAAAAATTTTTCGGAGGAGAACTGATTTGCCGCTTTCCAAAGACAGAAATATAGTTGTTCCGCAGGAGGAGCTCGACAGACAGATGGAGTTCTGCGGACTTGTGCATACAGTGCTTGAAACGCGCCTTGACGGGCGCAAGCCGCTCGCTTATGTCCACACTTTCGGCTGCCAGGGCAATGTTGCCGACAGCGAGAGACTCAAAGGCTTGCTTGAAAAAATGGGCTTCGGATTCACCGAGGAGCCGAAAAACGCGGATATATCGCTGTTCAACACCTGCGCCGTCCGCGAGCACGCCGAAGACAGACTCTTCGGAAATGTCGGTGCGCTCAAGAAAATAAAAGAGAAAAATCCCGACTTCAAAATAATCCTCTGCGGATGCATGATGCAGCAGGAGAGGATAGCCGAAAAGATTCAGAAGAGCTATCCGTTTGTCGATATAGTTTTCGGCACTCATGCCGCGCATAAATTCCCGGAGCTGCTTTACCGCGCGCTGTCTACCGGCAAGCGTGTGTTTGATATCGAAAATTCAGACGGCGTTATCGCGGAAGACTTGCCTCTGCACAGAGACAGCACATTCAAAGCGTGGCTGCCGATAATGTACGGGTGCAATAATTTCTGCACTTACTGTATAGTTCCCTATGTCCGCGGACGCGAGCGCAGCCGCAGCAGCGATATTATAATCAGCGAGGCGCGCGAGCTTGTTAGGAACGGATATAAAGAGATAACTCTGCTCGGGCAGAATGTCAATTCCTACGGAAACGACCGCGAGGGCGAGATGAATTTTGCGTCTCTTTTGCGTGAGATAAATAATATCGACGGCGATTTTATCATACGTTTCATGACCTCGCACCCGAAGGACTGTACGCACGAGCTGCTTGATACTATGGCGCAGTGCGAAAAGGTTGCAAAGCATCTGCATCTTCCCGTCCAGTGCGGAAACGACAGGGTGCTAAAAGCAATGAACCGCGGATATACGGCTGAAAAATATCTCTCTCTGCTCGAATATGCCCGCAGTGTCATGCCTGAGCTTTCGGTGACGAGCGACATAATTGTCGGCTTCCCCGGCGAGACTTACGAAGAGTTTCTTGACACAGTGAAGCTTATTGAAAAAGCGCAGTACACATCGCTTTATACTTTCATTTTCTCACCCCGCGAGGGCACCCGTGCCGCAAAGATGGACGACCCCATCTCGAGAGAAGAAAAGGGAAAATGGTTTTCTGAACTTTGTGCCGCGCAGGAGAAGATTGCGGCGGTACGAACCTCTGCGATGGTCGGCAGGGAATACCGCGTTCTCTGCGAATCAAAAGCGAAGAAGGACGGCTATATATCGGGCAGAACGCAGGGCAATATAATAATCGAGTTCCCGGCGGACGAGTCGGTCATAGGCTCGTTCAGAACCGTCAGAGTGACCGAAGCTCTTATCTGGATGCTCAAAGGCGAACTTGCCGATTAAAAATGCTATATCTCCGCTTTGCGGATAATGATATAAGATAAATTTCAAGGAGTACAGTTATGGACATCATCAAACTTACAAGAGAACTCGGCGCAGCTATCCAGCAGGATGACAGATACGCAAAGTTCCAGGCAGCTCAGAAGGCAAACGAAGAGGACAAGGATCTCAACGATCTCATGGGCAAGATCCAGCTCGTTCATATGTCTTATCAGCACGAGGCAAGCAAGGAAGATGCCAACGAGCAGAAGCTTGCTGCATACGAGACCGAGTTCAACGATCTCTACAAGAAGGTCATGGAGAACGAGCATATGCGCGACTACGAAGTTGCAAGAGCCGAGATAGATGAAATGATGCATTATATCACCGGCATCCTCGCTCTTTGTATCCAGGGCGAAGATCCCGCAACATGCGAGCCCGAAGAAGAGCACCATCACTGCGGCGGAGATTGCTCCGGCTGCTCGGGCTGCTGATTATTGCATAACCTGCTCCGCGGGCAACTCCGCGGAGCCGAAAGCTTTTTATTTTGCGGCACGGCCGCTGAGAGGACGGTATCGGAATGGCAGAGCTTTCTCCGATGATGAAACAGTATTTTGAAACAAAAAAGAAATATCCCGATACGATACTGATGTTCAGACTCGGTGATTTCTATGAGATGTTCTTTGACGATGCGGTAACTGCGTCGCGCGAACTCGAACTTGTGCTGACAGGCAGAGCCTGCGGGCAGGAGGAGCGCGCCCCGATGTGCGGAGTGCCGTTTCACAGCGCAGACAGCTACATGGCGCGCCTTGTTGCAAAGGGCTACAAAGTCGCCATATGTGAGCAGATGGAGGATCCCGCACTTGCAAAGGGTCTTGTCAAGCGCGAAGTTGTCAGAGTCCTGACTCCCGGTACGGTCATCGAAAACAGTATGCTCAACGAGGGCAGAAACAATTTCCTCGCGAGCGTGTATTTTACCGGCGAGTCGGCGGGTGTCTGCTTTATAGATGTCTCGACGGGTTCGGTCAATCTGACTGAACTTGCCGCTCCCGCGCTTCCCGATAAGATAATCAACGAGATAGGCAGATTTATGCCCAGCGAGATAGTTTTCAACTCCGCATCTTCCTCTCTTACCAAGGTGTTCTCGTTTATTTCAAACAAGACCGAAGCTCTTGCACAGGAGCTCGGCGACAATTATTTCGATCCGCAGTCAAGCGCCGAAATAATACTCAAACATTTCAAAAAAGACAGTCTCTCCGAGCTTGGGCTTAACGAGACGGGCGCGGCGGTTCCGGCACTCGGAGCGGCGCTTAAATATCTCACCGAAGTTCAGCGCAATGATCTTGATAACATATCTTCGATATCGTTCTATTCTGAGCTCAATTTCATGCGCCTCGATGTTGCGGCTCTGCGCAATCTCGAAATAGTCGAGACTCTCAGAAACCGCGAAAAACGCGGCTCTCTGCTCTGGGTGCTCGATAAGACCCGCACGCCGATGGGCAAGCGAATGATTCGCGCATGGCTCGAACGTCCGTTGCTCAGCATGGCGCGCATAACAAAGCGCCATAACGCCGTAGCGGAGCTTGTCTCTCAGCCCATGGCGAGACAGGAACTGAGCGAAAGTATGTCTGGCATACATGACCTCGAGCGCCTTATAACAAGAATATCGTTCGGCACTGCCGGTGCAAAGGATTTGCGTGCGCTTGCGCTCGCGGCATCGTGCCTGCCGGAGCTTAAAGAAAAAGTCTCGGCGCTCTCGTCTTCGCTGATGCAGGAGTGTGCCGAAAATATGGACACGCTTTCCGATATCTATGAGCTGATAGATGCCGCGATAGTTGAAGAGCCGCCGTTTTCCGTTCGCGAGGGCGGTATGATAAAGGACGGATTCCATCCGGAGCTTGATTCCCTGCGCGATATAGTGCTCAACGGCAAAGATTATATTGCCGCCATTCAGCAGCAGGAGCAGGAAAAGACCGGAATAGCGAAACTTAAAATAGGATACAACAGGGTATTCGGCTACTACATAGAAGTTCCCAACGCTTACAAAGAGCTTGTACCCGATGAATATATAAGAAAACAGACTCTTGCAAACTGCGAGAGATTCATTACTCAGGAGCTAAAGGACCTCGAAGCGAAAGTCCTCGGGGCGCAGGACAGAATAGTCAAGCTCGAATATGAGATTTTTGACGATATCAGAAAGCGCACCGGCGCAGAGCTTGCCAGAGTTCAGCGTACCGCTGCGGCAGTGGCGCAGCTCGATGTTCTCTGTTCATTTGCCCAGGCGGCGCTCGAGAACAACTATGTCTGCCCGCAGATGTCCGCAGAGCCGGTTATAAAGATAAACGAAGGTCGACATCCCGTTGTTGAAAAGATGCTCAACGGTGAACCGTTCGTCCCGAACGATACGATTCTCGACTGCGCCGACGACCGCTGTGCGATAATAACCGGTCCCAATATGGCGGGTAAATCCACATATATGCGCCAGGTCGCTCTCGTCTGCGTCATGGCGCAGGCAGGAAGTTTTGTTCCCGCCGCGAGCGCGGAGCTCGGAATAGTCGACAGCGTGTTTACTCGAATCGGTGCATCCGACGATCTTTCAGCAGGCCAGTCGACGTTTATGGTCGAGATGAGCGAGGTTGCATCGATACTCAATAACGCGACTTCGAGAAGCCTTATAATTTTTGATGAGATAGGAAGAGGTACTTCCACTTTCGACGGCATGAGTATTGCGCGAGCCGTGCTCGAATATGCTGCGGACAAAAAGCGAATCGGTGCAAAGACTCTTTTCGCCACGCATTATCACGAGCTGACTGAGCTCGAGGGTCAGATAGACGGCGTCAAGAACTATAATATAGCCGTCAAGAAGCGCGGCGATGATATAACTTTCCTGCGCCGTATAGTGCGCGGCGGAGCGGACGGAAGCTACGGAATCGAAGTTGCAAAGCTCGCCGGAGTTCCGAAGCCGGTTGTCGAGAGGGCGAAGAAAGTTCTCAAAGAACTCGAAGAAAGCGGACTTGTGCTCGTCCGCGACCGTGAACCGAGCACAGCTGTTGAACCCGACGCCGGGCAGATTTCGTTCGGTCAGAACAGTTCAAATGAGATAGTTGAAAAGCTCAAAATGCTCGATGTCAACACGCTGACGCCGATAGAGGCAATGGGCGTGCTGTATGAGCTGACAAAGAGCGCAAAAGAAATATAACAGGAGGAAACCATGCCGAAGATAAAAGTCCTGCCAAAAGAAATAGCGGAGCTTATTGCCGCGGGCGAAGTTGTCGAAAGACCCGCATCCGTTATAAAAGAGCTTATGGAGAACGCAATAGATGCGGGCTCTTCTTCGGTTACGGTTGAAATAAAAAACGGCGGAATAACTTATATCCGCGTAACAGACAACGGATGCGGAATAAGCCGCGATGATATACATACAGCGTTTATCAGCCACGCCACAAGCAAGATAAGCACGCGCGACGATCTCTATGCCATAGGTACTCTCGGATTCAGAGGCGAAGCTCTCGCGTCTATAGCTGCGGTTTCAAATGTCGAGGTGCTCACAAGAACGCCCGAAGAAGAGACCGGGACACGCTATTGCATCAGCGCGGGTGAAGAGACGCTTGTCGATGATGCAGGATGCCCGCTCGGCACGACAATAGTTGTTAGGGATCTTTTCTTCAACACTCCCGCGAGAATGAAGTTCCTCAAAAAAGATGTCTCCGAGGCTAACGCGGTCGCGAGCATAGTTGATAAAATTGCGCTCTCAAACCCGGATGTTTCGATAAGATTTATAAGAGAAGGCAAGAATACACTGTTTACCTCCGGCAGCGGTGATCTCAAAACCACGGCATATGAGATATTCGGCAAGGATTTTTCCGACGGACTCATTGAAGCCGATTACAGCTTTGAATCGGTGCAGATAAGCGGACTTATCTCAAAACCGACAAAATCGCGCCCGAACCGCAATATGCAGTTTTTCTTTGTCAACGGCAGACTCGTGAAGTCGGGTACAGCTTCTGCGGCGCTGAGCGAAGCATATAAAAATTCAATAATGGTCGGTAAGTTCCCGTACTGCGTGCTCAACATAACAACAGCTCCAGGGCTTGTCGATGTAAATGTCCATCCCGCAAAGACGGAAGTCCGCTTTGCAAACGAGCGCACGGTTTTCAGTGCGGTATATTATGCTGCAAAAAATGCACTCGAACGCAGAGATGAAGCGCCGAAGGTATCTATTCCGAGGACACCGCAGGCGGAGCTCTTCGAGCCCGCGCGCCCGAAAACTGAGCAGATGAGACTGCCGGAAAAGCAGCCTGATTTCTGGAACCGTATGTCATCTTCCGAATACCGTTCGGCGCAGCAGCCGGAAAAGCCGAGATACAGCTATCCGCAGCATTCTGCACCTGCGCCGCGCGAGGATATTGTGTCTGTTGCAAGCCCTGATAAAAAGCCCGAAACGGCGGATACAGAGCCGTCGACCATTCAGCATTTTCTCGATGCGCAGAGGGCGAAGAAAGAGGAGACGGCTGTCATTGAGCCGGAAGTGCGCACCGAATCCGAAGTGATAACTGAACCTGCTGCGGCTCCGGAAGAAAAAGAAGAGGAAGTAATTCAGACAGTTGCTACAGTGGCTGAAGATAAAATTGAAGACAAACCGGAAGAGCCTCCTGTAATCGTCATCGGTGAGGCATTCAGAACATATATAATCGTACAGCAGGGGGAGAGCATCTTCCTTGTCGACAAGCACGCTGCACATGAGAGAATGCTGTTCAACGAGCTTGTTAAAAATGACACCAAGCGTTCCACTCAGATGCTTTTGACTCCTATAACCGTAACGCTCAGCAAAGAGGAATATTCCGCGGTGCTCGATAATCTCGATATGCTTATGCAGGCGGGTTTTGCGGTTGAAGATTTCGGATATTCCGTTGTTATAGTCCGCGAATGTCCGATGGAGATATCCGCTGATGAAGTTCCCGATGTTGTCGCAGAGCTTGCCGGATATCTTGTTGAAAACAGGCAGAAGCTCATATCCGAAAAGAAAGAGTGGCTGTTCAGCCTTATGGCGTGCAAGGCGGCGATAAAAGGCGGAATGTACACCACCGAATACGAACGTGAGCTGTTTATAAAGCGTCTGTTTGCGAGCCCGGAGATAAGATACTGCCCGCACGGCAGACCCGTTATGATCGAGATAACCAGGCGTGAATTGGAGAAGAACTTTGGACGAGCGTAAGAAAATAAAAATAGCCGCTGTCGTCGGTCCTACAGCGTCGGGCAAGACAAAGCTCGCAGTGGATATCTGCCGCGAGCTCAACGGCGAGGCGGTCTCCTGCGATTCGATGCAGATATATAAATATATGGATATCGCCACTGCTAAGCCAACAGTTCAGGAGATGTACGGGATACCGCACCATATGCTCGATTTTCTCGAACCCGGCGAAAAATACAGCGTCGCCGCTTACTGCGCAGAAGCGGGTAAGTGCATAGACGATATATCCGGCAGGGGAAAGCTGCCCGTGCTCGTCGGCGGAACAGGACTCTACTATTCATCGCTCGTTAACAATATTTCATTTGCCGACGAGGACGACGATGCTTCAATACGCAGCGTGCTTGAGCGCCGCGCGGAGAGCGAAGGCATTGAAACGCTCCACAGGGAACTCTCGGCGATCGACCCTGAAACCGCCGCGCAGCTCCATCTCAACAATCGCGGACGGATTATAAGGGCGCTCGAGGTCTATTATAAGACCGGAGTCACAATGAGCGAACAGCAGCGCAGGTCAAGGATTGCCGAGCCTAAATATGACTGCGCGGCGATATGTCTTGATGTGCGCGACAGACAGTTTTTATATGACAGAATCGACCGCAGGGTCGATATAATGATTGAAAACGGTCTTATCGAAGAGGCAAGGCGTTTCCTCTCCGGCGAACTCGGCAAAACATCCGGGCAGGCTATCGGCTATAAAGAGCTGCAGCCCTATTTCAGCGGAGAGATATCGCTCGATGATGCAATAGATAATCTCAAGCGCTCCACGCGCCGTTACGCCAAACGCCAGCTGACATGGTTCAGGCGCGACAAGAGAATAACTCATCTGTATATAGACGAGATGTCGTATGAAGAACTGCTCAAGACGGCGGTTGAAATAATAGAGAGGGGGATCGCAGAATGAAGAAAATTAAAGTGAGCAAAAAAGGCGTAAGAAAAATAGTCGCTGCCGTTGCTGCGCTTCTGGCTGTGGTAGTGTTATGCTATGAGATAGGCAACTTCAACTCTTCAAATGTGAAAACCCAACCTGCGACCGCCACAACATACCGCAACAGTATAACCGTCAAGATGTTCGCCGTGCGCGATGAATCGCTTATAAACGGCTCCTCTTCGCTGACCTATGTTCCTCTTTTGCAGGACGGCGAACGCGTCGCAGGAGGACAGGCTATTGCGGCACAGTTCGGCAAAGCCGATTCGGCTTCAGCATATGTCGACCTCGAAAATCTCAAAAACGAGCTTGAACGGTACGAAAACTTAAACAATCAACAGAATCTTACAGAGCTTGATATCTCAAAGATAAATCTTCAGGCGGATTCATACTTTTACGAGATGCTCGACGATGTGCGGTCGGATAAAATCTCGGCGCTTGAAGGCAGTGCGGAAAACTTCAGCGACAAGATGACCGCAAAGCAGATACTGATAAACGGCAATATAGATTTTTCAGAGAAGATAGCCTCGCTCAAATCTGAAATAGCTTCTCTCTCGGCAAAAGTCGGGAATGTCGATTACCTCAAGGCGGACGATACCGGCTATTATGTCTCTTCCGCCGACGGATATGAGAATACGCTGAACTTTTCGGATGTTAAAAATCTCAGCAGCGATAAAATAAAGGCGGCACTGTCCGCTTCTCCCGCCGCGGTGTCCGCTAATACAAAGGGCAAGCTTATCCGAGGATATACATGGTACTTTGTCGGCATAGTCAACAAGTCCGACGCCACGAAGCTCAACGACGGAGACAGCGTTACGCTCAGATGCGACAATATGTCGCGCGACGGCATAAACGCCACAGTATATTACAGGGGCCCGATAAACACCGATGAGACCGTTCTGATTCTTTCATCAAAGATAATGGACTCGGATATAGCGCGACTGAGAATCGAAGATGTCGAGATAGTGATAAACGAGACCGACGGAATAAGAATAAACAAGTCCGCAGTCAGAGTTGTCAACGGAGTAAAGGGTGTGTATGTGCTCACCGGCAATATCGTCCGCTTCAAAAAACTCGACATAATATATACAGGCGATGACTATGTAGTCTCAAAGATGATAAAAGAGGATACATACGATGAAAATAAAGTGCCGTATCTGAAAATTTACGATGCGGTAATATTGGAAGGAAAGGATCTTAAAGATGGAAAACTTATCAGTTACTGATGCGCGTCTGAGGCTCCTTGAAGACAACCTGAAAAAGGTTCGCGACGAGATAGCCGAAACTGCCTTGAAGAGCGGCAGAGACCCGCAGGAAGTGAAGCTCATGGCGGTGACAAAGACTGTTTCTGTCGAGCTTATAAATCACGCTATTGCCTGCGGAGTCGATCTTATCGGCGAAAACAAGGTTCAGGAAGTCCTGCTCAAGCGCCCTGAGCTCAATCTTGAGCACTGCAAGCTCCATCTCATCGGTCATTTGCAGAGCAATAAGATAAAAAAGATAGTCGGTCAGGTTGATATGATCCAGAGCGTTGATTCGTTCGAGACCGCTCAGCAGATAAGCCGCCGCTCGGGAGAGCAGGGGATAACGACTGATATACTACTCGAAGTCAATATCGGCGAGGATGAAAACAAATTCGGATATTCCGCAGATGAAGTTGCAGACCAGCTCGGAAAAATAGCGGAGCTCCAGTTTGTCAAAGTCAAAGGTATGATGACGGTGGCACCGAATTTTAAAGATTCTGCGAAAAATCAGTGCGTTTTTGATAATATGCACAAACTGTTTATTGACATCGGCGCCAAAAAAATGGATAATATAGATATGGACATTCTGTCTATGGGTATGTCCGGCGATTTCAAAGAGGCAATAGCGGCGGGCTCAACGCTTGTGCGTATAGGCTCGGCGATATTCGGAGACAGGCAATATTGATTTCTTTATAAATACGGGAGGAAAATATTATGGGAATCTTTGACAAGGTAAAAAACTTCATTGACAATTCTGACGAGGACACTATCGACGAGGATATCGAAAACGTTTATGATGACTCGGCAGACGACACTTATTCGTCCGACAGCACAGAGTCTGCTAAGTCATTCAGCGATTTCAGTGCTTCTTCGAGACCGTCGTCGATCTCTTCGACGCCCAATATAGTTGATCTGCGTTCTTCGAGCCGCACTCCTGTTGTGCTCAAGAAGCTTGACAGATATCTTGACGTTCAGAGCGTTGCAGATGTACTCAACGAGAAGAGAATAGTTATTCTTAATCTTGAGACCTGCCCTGCAGACGATTCAAGACGCATTATCGATTTCCTTTCCGGCGTTGCATATGCAAATTCCGGAGATATCAAGAAAGTTGCCGGCAAGGCTTATATCATCACCCCCGACAGCGTTCCGCTTTCAGGTGATGTGCTCGAGGACATCGAGAGTATGAGCGAAGGCTATTTTGATTGATATTTATTTCCCATTTAAGAGGTGTAGATAATGCTTAAACCTGAACAGATCAGATCGCATCGTTTTATTTCTGCGGGTCGCGGGACTTATGAAGCCGGCGATGTTGATTCGTTTTTAAGCGAAGTCGCCGCGTCTTATGAGCAGGTGTTCAGAGAGAACGGAGACCTTGTGAAAAAAATAAGCCTTCTTGCCGAGAGAGTCTCGCAGTATAAGAAGGACGAGGATAATATCAGACGCGCTTTGCTTACCGCCGAACGTATGGCGGATAAAATTCAGCGCGAATCTCAGCAGAGCGCGCAGGAGCAGCTTGATTCAGCTGAAAAGAAAGCGCAGGAGCTGATTGCATCGGCACAGAACAGAGCCGATGTTCTCGAGACCGCTGCGTCCGTAAAGGCTTCTCAGCTTACAGAGGAATCGAACCGCAACGCCACCGAGCGTATAACTTCCGCGGAGCGTACCGCTTCCGCTATGATAAGCAATGCCGAGACAAAGGCTAACGAGATAATTGAAAGCGCCAAGAAGAATGCGCAGCTTGAGCTCGACAGAATAAATGCCGATATACGTGTGAATTCCGCTACGCTTGAAAAGCTTGAAGGCGAAGTTTCCGCATTCC
Source organism: Oscillospiraceae bacterium (assembly GCA_050873305.1). GTDB lineage: Bacteria > Bacillota > Clostridia > Oscillospirales > Acutalibacteraceae > CAG-177. The sequence goes on along the minus strand of JBNMIN010000009.1, from coordinate 10,797 downwards.
GCAATTTTATTCTCGACGCCTATCAAAAGCATATTGAGCTTATTTCTTCGCTTCCTCAGAAGCAGGAGATGCCGATGGTTCCGACAATAAATACCGATGAGTATATTTCCGGAAATTCGGCTCAGGTTGAAGATGATGCGAGTTCGGATAATGATGTTGTCATCGAGGAACCTGAAAAATCCGAAGAAGCTGAGTCCGAAGAGTCTGAAAAAGATGAAACTCCGACGGAGAACGTTGAATCGGATGCAAAAGATTCTGCTCCTGATGAATTGATTACAGCATTTGCCAATGAATCAGAATTCAGCGAAGAGACGGCTGCTCCGGATGAGATAGTGGCCAATGATATACTCAAGCAGTCTTTCGGAGCCGAAGATACATACGATCCGATGTCTGCGGCAGAAGAACCCGTGCCTGATTCCGACGATTCGGATGATGAAGAAACTTCTGTAAATGGTTTTGTGATAAACGTCAGCGATATTAAACACCATATTACTCCCGATGAATTTGAAGATGCCGATACGGATGATAATCTGGATGCGCCTGTCAATGTTGACGATTTTTTAAACGACGACGATGATGACGATGATGACGACGGTCATACACGCCATTCGCGTTTCAGAGGCTTTTTCAAAAAATAAGTTTTGAGGTTTTTATGATTCAAGCAATAACTCTTTTGGTGATTGCTGCACTTGTGGCGATCGACCAGGTCATAAAAGTTGCTGTCGTCAATCGCTTTGCGGCAGGTGGCAGCATGGATATTCTTTTCGGTCTTATCCGTATACGCTATGTCGAAAACACCGGCGCGGCGTTCAGCTCGATGCAGAACCAGACGGTTTTCCTGACAATTTTCACAGCTGTTGTTATAGTCATGTTCATCTTCCTGCTCATGACTAAAAAAATAAAACCGGGCTTTATTTATTGGTGCGTCGCCGTTGTGATAGCCGGCGGAGCAGGCAACTTCGTTGACCGCGTAGCAAGAGGCTTTGTTGTTGATTATATTGAGCCTACCTTTGTCAATTTTGCGGTTTTCAACTTTGCCGATTGCTGTGTTACCGTTGGAGCTGCACTGCTCATAATCAAGACGGTATATGACTTGATAAAAGAAAACAAGAAATATCTGTCCGATGATGACAAGAAAGCCGAAAACGGCGGAGATGAAAAAAATGTCTGAGCTTTTGCCGGGCGGTTATTCGCTGAGCTTTTCGGTCGATTCCGAAACAGCCGATCAGCGTATAGACCGCACGGTCGCCGATGCTTTTCCGGAGCTCTCCCGTTCGCGCATCCAGCATATGGCTGAAAACGGCTGTATAACCGTCAACGGCAAAATTGTCGGCAAGAGCTTCAAGCCGAAAGCGGACGATGAAGTGTCTGTCTATATCGAGCCTGCTCAGGACGATACGGCTTTACCTGAAAATATTCCGATCGATATAAGATATGAAGACGACTGTATGCTCGTTGTCAACAAGCCTAAGGGAATGGTTGTTCATCCCGCGCCCGGCAACAGAAGCGGAACGCTCGTCAACGCGCTTTTGTATCATTGCGGAAGCAGTCTTTCTGGGATAAACGGCGTTCTGCGTCCGGGAATAGTCCATAGGATAGACAAGGATACGAGCGGTCTTTTGCTTGTTGCCAAAAATGATATGGCTCATGCGTCTCTTGCCCATCAGATAAAGGAACACAGCCTGACGCGCGAATATGCGGCGGTTGTCTACGGAAAACTGCGCGAGCCCGAGGGTATAATAGACGCACCGATAGGCAGAAACCCTAATGACAGAAAGAAAATGGCAGTGACGGATAAAAATTCCCGTCCTGCAGTCACACATTATTACACAGTAGAAGAATTTGAAAAGTTTACATTTGTAAGGCTGCGCCTTGAAACGGGGCGGACTCATCAGATAAGAGTCCACATGGCATATATAGGTCATCCGGTAGCAGGCGATGCAGTCTACGGTCCGAAAAATGTCATAACGGAGCTCGGCGGTCAGTGCCTGCACGCAAGGCTTCTCGGTTTTGATCATCCCGTGACGGGGGAGAGAATTGAGCTTTCGTCTGAGCTGCCTGAATATTTCGAGAACTTTTTAAGAAAAATCAGAAAGTGAGAGATATGAAAACAGATTTTTCCGATTGGCTGATAGTTTCCGATGTTGACGGCACTCTGAATACAAAACTCAGAATGCTGCCCGAACGGAATCTCAAAGCCATTACACATTTTGTTGAAGATCTCGGAGGCAATTTTACTCTTGCTTCCGGAAGAAATATATCTTCGCTCAGAAAGCACTATGAGCGTCTGCCGATAAAATCCACGCCCGCAGTTATCCTGAATGGCGCGGGAATTTATGACTACGAGCACGAAAAGATGCTTTCGTTTCATTCAATTGACGAACGCGGCATAGATATAGTAAGACGAGTGAATGAGCGCTTTCCGCTGATTCAGATTGAGATATGCACCGATAGAGAGATATTTATTCTGAATCCCGGAGTTTTCAGCGGCGCGATGTCGCTGGCGGACGGAATACCGCATCAGAGCTTCAGAAAGTTTGAAGATGTCCCGAAGAGTAATTGGGGCAAGGTCATATTTATGGGTCTTCCGCCGATGGTTTCGCGAATGGTGAAGTATCTTAATTCGATAGATCATTCGGGTGTTACATATATGTCGTCCTCGGTAGCAAGCTATGAGATGCTCCTCGAAGGCACAAACAAGGGTACTGCGGTGCTTGAAATAGCCGATATGCTCGGTATTCCGCATGAGCATACGGGTGCTATCGGAGACTATTTCAACGACTATGATATGATAAAGAGTGTCGGCGTTCCGGCGGTCTGCGGGCAGGCTCCGCAGGCGATGAAAGATGCTGCAACTTTTGTTGCATGTCATTGCAATCACGGCGCCGTTGCCGATTTTCTTGAATATATTGAAAATAATTGCCAATAAATACGGTATTACAGGAGGTGGCTGTTGTGGACACAATTGTCAGCAAACAGTTGAAGATCAAAGCTTGTAAGGTAAGAATGGGCGCGATTGAGGGCGTTTACAACGCAAAGTCCGGTCATCCGGGCGGCTCGCTTTCAATAGCCGATATCCTCACTTACCTCTATTTCCATCGGCTCAACATCGACCCCAAGAATCCGCAGTGGGAAGACAGGGACAGGCTCGTTATGTCAAAAGGTCATGCCGCGCCTGCTTATTATTCCGTGCTCGCTCACAGAGGATATTTCCCTGTTGAGGAGCTCAAGACTCTCAGAAAGAGCGATTCGAGACTTCAGGGTCACCCGAACATGAGAACCGTTCCCGGCGTTGATGCAAGCACAGGTTCGCTCGGTCAGGGAATATCCGTGGCTGTCGGTATGGCACTGGGTGCAAAGCTTTCGGGCAAGAACTTCAGAGTTTATGCTATCCTCGGCGACGGCGAAATTCAGGAGGGTCAAGTCTGGGAGGCTGCAATGTATGCCTGCGCCAAGGGTCTTGATAATCTCGTTGCAGTTGTCGACAACAACAACCTTCAGATAGACGGAACGATCGCAGAGGTCAATTCGCCTTATCCGATAGCCGAGAAGTTCAAGGCTTTCGGCTGGAATGTTCTTGAAATATATGCGGACAGCTTCGATGAGATGGATGCGGCATTCAACGCGGCTATCGAATTCAAGGGCAAGCCCACCGCAATAATCGCCAAGAGTGTCAAGGGCAAGGGCGTTTCCTTCATGGAGAATCAGTGCTCATGGCACGGCAAAGCTCCGAACGAAGAGCAGTACAAAGAGGCTATGGAGGAGCTTAACGCGACTCTCACAAGCCTTGAAGCCAACTAATTTCAGTGAAAGGAATGTCGTGCTATGGCAGATATTATAAAAGCGGCAACGCGTGACGGTTACGGCAAAGCGCTCGTAGAGCTCGGTGCCATAAATGATAAGCTCGTCGTTCTCGACGCAGACCTTGCAGAGGCGACAAAAACAGCTATGTTTAAAAAGGCGTATCCGGACAGATTCTTTGATTCCGGTATCGCAGAGGGCAACATGATAGGTGTCGCCGGCGGACTTTCGACCATCGGCTACACTGTATTTGCAAGCTCGTTTGCAATGTTCGCTGCAGGTCGTGCTTTTGAGCAGATAAGAAACACAATCGGCTATCCGCATCTCAATGTCAAAATAGGCGCTACCCATGCGGGTATATCGGTCGGCGAAGACGGTGCGAGCCATCAGTGCTGCGAGGATATAGCTCTTATGCGCACTATTCCCGGCATGGTTATAATCAACCCAGCCGATGATGTCGAGGCAAGAGCGGCTGTATTTGCCGCCGCCGAGTATGAAGGTCCCGTATATCTTCGTTTCGGACGCCTTGCAGTGCCGAGATTCAATGATCCCGATAACTATAAGTTTGAAATAGGCAAGTCGGTTCAGCTCGCAGACGGTAAGGATGTGACTATAATCGCAACCGGTCTTATGGTGAACGAGGCTGTTATGGCAAGAGATATGCTCGAAAAAGAGGGCATTTCTGCAAGAGTCATCAATATGCACACCATAAAGCCTATCGACAGACAGGCGATAATCGACGCCGCAAGAGATACCGGCGCTATTGTTACCGCAGAAGAGCATTCCGTTATCGGCGGACTCGGCGGAGCAGTCAGCGAAGTTGTCTGCGAAACTATACCCGTACCGGTCGTAAAGGTTGGCGTAGAGGATGTTTTCGGACGCTCCGGTCCTGCGGTCGAGCTTCTCCATATCTATGGTCTTGATGCGGAGAACATAGTCAAAAAAGCAAAGCAGGCGCTTGAGCTCAAGGCTGCCCGCTGACAACAGACCGAAAGGTTTTCAAATGGCTAAAAGCAGATTCAAAAAGAGTACAGTCGCAGTCGCTGCCGCGATCATTGTTGTGTTCGCGGCGGCAGCTACGGCTGCGTTAATTTTTCTGATGTCGGGCAAAAATAAGATACCCGATGCGGATTCCCAGGCAATTGTATATAAGTCAACCGATGGCGGAACCTATCTTTCCGCCTATGGCAAGAAGCACAAGCTGACGATATCGGATGATTCGTCGGTCTTGCTTACTTCGGACGGCGAGTACCTTATCTATACCACCGCCTCAGCGAAGGTCAGCCGCAAATATGACCTCTATCTGTGCAGTATCAAGAATTCGTCAAACGTCAAAAAGGGCGCAAAGCTTTTAGACTACGGCGTTGAAAAAGAATTCAGATATAATAACGGAACTCTGTATTATTCGAAGCAGAATCCGGACAACCTCTCCGTTATGACAACTGCATATGACATTAAAAAGAACAAAAAATCAGACATTGATTTTGCAATAAAAGAGCTGCTTTTGCCGGAAAGCGGAGATTCGATTTATTATCTCAAGCAGCTTTCCGATTCACAGTCGCTGTATGTTTATTCATCCTCCGACGGCAGCCGCGAGCTTGTTAAAAACGCTGCCAATATTCATTTTTATGATGACGGCGAGAATTGTGAGATTCTCTTTGAGACCGGGTCTTATAACGAGGGAGAAGCGGAGCTCTTCTCAGTCTCTCCCGGAAAAAATCCGGTTCAGATAGCTACTATGGTCAGCTCCGTTTTATATGATTCGTATTCGCCCGGCGGCAATCTCTATTATTTTGTCAAAAAAGAGTCGCCTGCCGGCTGGCGCGATATTATCGACGACGATATGGCGCAGGATGACGAGCTCATAAAAGAGCCGAACCGCAATGATTACACATTCATCTTCGGATTCAGTATTCAATATCAGCTCGACATGAGCAAATATAACCGCAAGGTTTCGCGCGACAAAATCCGTCAGGCTCTTGACGAGCAGATAAAAGACGATTCTTTCACGCAGGGCTATAATCTCTATGCCAGAACTGCCGATGGTTCAAAGAAAATCGCGGAAAATGTTGTTCCCGATGAAGTGTTTGCAGTTTCTGCTTCCGGCGAACCAGCCGCGGTGTTCTACATGACCGAGCTTTCCGACAGCACCGTCAGAATGTCCGATCTCGATTCGCAGCTCGGTTCATCGTCGGTTGAATCGGTTGTTGAAACCGCAGTGTCGGCGGTCAAAGCCTGCATCAAAAAAACAGGATACTTATATGCTGACACACATTCAACTCAGCCTGTCAAGCTTGAGGCGTATAACGGCAAAAAAGCGGAGTTTATAATCTCCGGAGACAAGCTGTTTGTCAAATCGTTTGATGCTTCAAACGACACATTCTCGCTGTTCAGGCACACGGTCACAAACGGCGTTGTATCTGCTGCCGAGATGTTTGATACGAGTATAAAGGCTTGCAATATCATCGGCACGGATGTGTGGTACCGGCGCAGTGTTACCGGGTCTTCGCTCTGCGATTTGTATAAATATTCGGCTGAGAAAGAGAAGATTGACGGCGATGTCGCATCTTTTGCCGAACTTCCAGACGAAAGCGTTCTTATAGTCAAGAATTTTGTATCTTCTTCGGACGGGGAGATAGCCGATCTTTACTTATATGACGGTAAAAAAGCCTCGCTTGTTGCAGAAAAAGCAGAGCTCAAAAACATGAAATATTCCGATAAAGGTATATCTTTTATACGCAGCGGCGGAGATTTATGTATTTATTCTAAAAATAAGCTTGCTATAATTGACAGCGGCGCGTATAATATTATCGCTTATTAAAAGAAACGAGGGATAAAAGCATGGCAAAAGATGTGCTTTTCAAAACGATGACTTTCGGCGGCTTCAACAAAGAAGACGTTCTTGAATATATTCGTGCTCAGCAGACTCAGCTTACAGACACACAGAGAAAGCTCAAGGAGACCGAAGAGAACGCTGCGGCGGCTTCAAAGCGGACTAGAGAGCTTGAAACTCTTCTTTCGGAGCAGCAGACTCGCGCTGAGGAGTATTTTGCGCTGAGTGAGGAATATGCAAAGAAGATATTTGCCCTCGAAGACGAAGTCAATGCCCTCAATGAGAAGCTCAACAGCGTTGAGGTCGGCTGCGAGCGCGCAAAGGATGTGGAGGGGCAGATAGGCGCCCTGGTGCTCGATGCGCTGCTCTATTCCGATAAAATAATCCGCAGCGCCAAGGCGTCCGCAAAGGGTATTTCGAATCAGACCAGGCAGACTATCGAAGAGGCTGCGAGCGGAGTTGACGAGATAGGCGAGGATATTTCGCAGATGTCCGATAACTTCGGTGTTGTCGTCGCATCTCTCGTTTCGAAGATAAATTCGCTCTCAAGCAATCTCAACAGCGTTGCCGATAAGCTTGACGTTCAGGACGAAGAAATAGACGAGCATCAGTTCACCTTCGGCGAAAACGGCGAGGTCAAACTGCCGAAGCTTACCGATGAAGATTTCGGAGATCCTACCGATCCCGATATAGAGATATCAGATGAAGAAATAAATAATCTTGTCAATGTCCTCAATGCAAGCGGCGGACTTGATCTGAAATTTACTTCGCCCGATGAAGACTCAAAAAACGTGACCGAAGATATACATAGAAAATACTTCTGACGAGCCCATTAAAGCTGATGATGCCGAAGAAATATCGGAGCTGACAAAAAAATTTCTCGGAGAAGACTGATGGCTGAATATAAGATAGACACAAGTGAACTCCGCGAATATTGCGGCAGACTTCGCGCAGGGGACAGAGTGCTGCTTTCCGGCACTGTCTATACATCGCGTGATGCGGCGCATAAGCGCATATGCGCATTGCTGGACAGCGGCGAAGAACTTCCATTTGATTTGAAAGACGCGGCAATTTATTATGCTGGGCCTACGCCGACGAAACCGGGCGATGTTATCGGCAGCTGTGGTCCGACTACTTCGAGCCGCATGGATGTCTATGCGCCGAGACTTCTCGACGAGGGACTTTGCTGCATGATAGGAAAGGGCGGCAGGAGCGAATCTGTTATCGAGGCGATAAAGCGCAACAATGCCGTATATCTCTGCGCGATAGGCGGCGCGGGCGCGCTTGCTTCAAAGTGCATAACAAAATGCGAGGAGATAGCGTTTTTTGACCTCGGGTGCGAGAGCGTCAAGCATCTGGAATTCAAAGATTTTCCGCTGACCGTCGGCATTGATTCGCACGGCGGAACGATGTTTGAAAAATAAATTAAGAAAAACTATTGACAAACCGACTTTTCGGTTATATACTTTGTAAAAACTGAATCTTGCCCATAACGGCGATGACGGAGAAAGATTCCGGATAAGTACCGCAGAGAGTCCGTGGTTGGTGAAAACGGATGTATGAACCGGGTGATCGAATCACTCCTGAGCAGAGACCCGAAAACTTCGAGCGAGTAGGCGTTTCCGTAAGACTGCGTTAAAGTCAAGAGCTTATTGGAGCTTGAGGGTGCTGTAAAAAGCACTGAATTTGGGTGGTACCGCGGTTAACAGCCGCCCCAGACATTTTGTTTGGGGCGGTTTTTTATATTATATTTTTATCGAGAAGGAGAGTTTAATTATGGAAATTATCATCACTGAAATCGCACAGCGAATACGCGACCTGCGCGAGATCATGGGCTACAGCGTGGAAGAGATGGCTCAGGCCGTTGACTGCACCCCGGAAGAATATATTGCCGCCGAAAATGGCGAAGTCGATTTTTCTTTCACATTTATTTACAAATGCGCCGAGAAGTTTGATGTTGATATGATAGAACTGCTGACCGGTGATAACCCGAGACTTTCGTTCTATTCAATAGTCCGCAAGGGCGAGGGACTGCCGATGAAGCGCCGCACGGGATTCAATTATTCTCATCTTGGCTATCGCTTCAAGGACAAATATTGCGAGCCTTTCCTTGTAACCGCACCGTATTCGGATGAGGATCAGGATAAACCTATAACCCTCTCGACCCACGAGGGACAGGAATTTGATTATATTATCAGCGGAAGCCTCAAGGTAGCATTTGAGGATCATGTTGAGATACTCAACGCCGGCGATGCCGTACTTTACAATTCCGCTCACGGTCACGGAATGATTGCGACCGGCGGCGAGGACTGCGTTTTTCTTGCAATAATCCTCAAGAAGACGGAGAAGAAATAAAATCATTATTCAACACTCAACGAAGGGACTCTTAACATATGCTTGATTTAAATAAAAACTTTGTGGATGAGGTATATGACGAAAACGGACATGTAGTTGATTATACCCTCAAATGCCCTGAAAATTTCAATTTTGCTTATGACGTTGTCGATGCCATCGCGGCCGCCGAACCGGACAAGCGTGCGCTTCTCTGGTGCAACCCGGCGGGTGAAGAGAGAATATTCACCTACGGCGACCTGAAATATTACAGCGACAAGACTGCAAATATGCTGCGCGATAAGGGTATCAAGAAGGGCGACATGGTCATGGTCATCCTCAAGCGCCACTATCAGTTCTGGTTTACCATTCTCGCTCTGCACAAGCTCGGCGCGGTTATTATCCCCGCAACATTCATGCTTCAGAAGCATGATATTGTTTACAGAGCAAACGCCGCTACAATAAAGGCGGTCATTTGCACGGGCGACGGCGACATTGCCGAGCAGGTCGATGAGGCTCTGCCGGAGTGTCCCTCGATAGAAACGAGAATTATGGTCAATGGCAAGCGCGACGGCTGGGACGACTTCATGACCGACATGGAAAAAGCCGATTCTCATCTTGAAAGAGTTGACACGAAATATTATGAGCCAATGATAGTCTATTTCTCGTCCGGCACTACCGGCAACCCGAAGATGGCAATGCACGCTCATACATATGCCCTCGCGCATCTGACTACCGCCAAATACTGGCATGATGTCACCGCCGACAGCGTCCATCTGACGATAGCCGATACCGGCTGGGGCAAAGCTGTCTGGGGCAAGCTCTACGGCGAGATGTTCATGGAGAGCTGCGTTTTTGTCTATGACTATGACAAGTTCCACGCCTCCGAGATTCTTTCGATACTTGAAAAGTACAAAATCACCAGCCTCTGCTGCCCGCCCACAATGTTCAGATTCATGCTCCAGGAGGATGTGTCTTCCTATGATCTGAGCTCGCTGAAGTACTGCACAATCGCAGGCGAAGCCCTCAACCCCGATGTTTTCAACAAGTGGTATGAGGAGACCGGAATAAAGCTTATGGAGGGCTTCGGTCAGACCGAGACCACTCTGCTTATCGCAAATCTCGTCGGAATGGAGCCCAAGCCCGGCTCGATGGGCAAGCCCGTTCCGCACTACGATGTTGATATCGTTGACGAAGATGGCAGACCTGTACCTCCCGGAGTCACCGGTGAAATTGTTGTTCATACCGAACCCAAGGTTCCCTTCGGTCTGTTCAAGGGCTATTATCGCGACGAGAAGAAGACTGCCGAGGCGTGGCACGACGGACTCTATCATACCGGCGACACCGCGTGGAAAGACGAGGACGGCTACTACTGGTATGTCGGCAGAACTGACGACGTTATAAAGTCGTCCGGCTACAGAATAGGACCGTTCGAGATTGAAAGTGTTCTTACCGAGCATCCGTCGGTTCTTGAGTGCGCCGTAACCGGTCTGCCCGATCCGATAAGAGGTAATGTCGTCAAGGCGACCATCGTCCTCAAGCCCGGATTTGAGGGCTCCGAGGAGCTGAAAAAAGAGCTTCAGACATATGTCAAGAAAGAGACCGCGCCGTATAAATATCCCAGGGTCATCGAGTTTGTTGATTCTCTTCCCAAGACCGTCAACGGCAAGATCAGACGCACTGAGATAAGAGCGAACGATCTGAGAAAATTAAAGTGATTTGCTGATTTCCATTCGGCGTATAACTCCGCAGGCGATGCGGCTGCCGAATGTATCGGTTGGAGTGAAATTGTCGGGGGAACTGTGAACTATCACGGTTCTCCCTTCTACTTG
>JBNMIN010000008.1:0-35069 GCA_050873305.1 Oscillospiraceae bacterium | reverse complement strand
CTCAAGCTCGACGACGATTGATATCAGATATGCGAAAGCACCGTTCCGTTTTTCGGAGCGGTGCTTTTTTGATGCGATTTTTTCAGCTTTCTGTCGGCTGGCTTTCGGCTTTCATTGTCATTACGACTGTAAAGTCATTTTCCTTGTCACTTGTCACGAGCCGTCCGCCGTATTTCTCTGCTGTGTCTCTGAGAATCCTCAAACCGTAGCCGTGCTCGCCTGTTCTCGCCTTTTTCTTCTCTTCGTAGTCCGGCGCAATGTCGTTTTCGCCGGAAATATAGAGCATACCGTCGTTTGTATCTGTAAAGCTCTTTATCTTTACATATCTTTTTCCGTCGATTGCCTTCGCCGCGTTTATCGCGTTGTCGAAAATGTTGACATAAGCCTTGCAGATATCAACTTCTTCTATACCGAGATTCTCCGGAACGCGCAGATCAAAGTCAAAATCGATGCCGTTCTTTCTGCATTCGGCCGCCTTGTTTGAAGCTATCGCGTTGACAAGGGTATTTTGACAGAAACGCTCAATTTTTATATCAGAAACTTCCGTCTTGAGCTGGGCGAACATCTTTTTCGCCGACTCCTTGTCGCTCTCCGTGCCGTTCTCCATTATTTCGTAGGCGGTCTGCACCATGTTCGCGAGGTCGTGGCGAATCTTCCTCGCCTCAACGCTGTTTTTCTCGACATTTTTGTAGTACTCGAGGTTGACGCTGTTCTGATATTCCTGCATTTTGAGCTCCTCGCGCAGTCTTTCATTCTGCGAGGAGTGCACCATTGTAACAAACAGGGCGATGTCCGCTATTGAATTGAATATTGCAGATGTGAAAAGAGAAATCGAGACTAAATTGTCGTAATTTCCAAATATCGATGATAACAGGCGGCTGTCGCCGAAATTGAGATTGAAATGATTGATAAGCAGAATCTGAACCAAAGAGAACTGAGCAATCAGAATGCTTATAAAAAGTATAGTTTCATTTTTGCGGCTCTTAACATCCATGAATCTTCTCTTGCGAAGAAATGTAAATAGAGTCAGAAGCGCGGACGAAAATGAAATAATATACGGTGAAGCAGGGAATATACTCTCCGGGGAGCCGCTGTCTATTCCGGAAAACACGGATGAATAGATGAAGAGCGTGTCAACAAGAGCGATTATTGCATATGTGGCGAACCAAATAAAAATCCGCGTCCTCAGCTTGTCTTTGAAAAGAAATATGGCAGAGAGGATGCTGTAGCCCACTGCAATCAAAAATGGGATTGGCTCCGGCAAAAACGTTACAAAGCCGGGAGTGAGCGAGAGAAAAGTGAAAGGTACCGCTGCTAGAAACAGCGTTAAGTATTTATTGTATTTCGGTGTCAGATTATACCACATGAAACCGCTCTGGAGCAGGGACATCAGAATATTGAAGATGTAGTAAATCAGAACCTCTAGGGTAGCTTTATATATCATTTTCGTTACCCGCTATAATACCTAATATATCCTCCGCACGGTCGGCGATATAATCCGCGCCGCCGTCTTCGAGAACTTTTCGTTCACGGAATCCCCACGACACGCCGATGCACGGCAGATTTGAGTTCCTCGCCGTGAGCACATCAACCTCGGAATCGCCGGAGTATACAGTTTTTTCGGGGTTCGCGCCGAGCAGCTTCATCGCATATAAAACTCCGTCGGGAGCGGGCTTCTTCTGTCTGTCCTCGGTCTGACCGACCGCGGCGTCAACGAGTCCGCCGAAGTAGTCCTCGCACAGTCCGACAACAGCCGGCTCAAATTTGTTCGAGACCACCGCTATCTTGACTCCGAGAGCGCGCAATTTTTTCAGCAGCTCTATTATCCCGGGGTAGGGCGCGGTCTTGTTGGTCATATTATCTTTGTAGTGCGCCTTGAAAACGGCGAGACAGTCGGCTTCCGTCTTTTCGTCCGTACCCTCGGGCACTGCGAGATGGATGAGCCTCGCCACGCCGTTGCCGACAAATCTTCTGACCTCGTCCGTCGTGCGCTCGGGGAAGCCGAATCGGCGCAGGGCGAAATTTGTGCTGTCCCGAAGATCGTCGAGCGTGTTCAGCAGAGTTCCGTCAAGGTCAAATATAATATAATTGTATTTCATGTTATAACTCCCGCTTTTTTGCTTTTTTCTGTCATATTCTTATTATATCGCAAATCTCGTGTATGTCAATGTTGTTGTATCGCAAGTTTTGTCGATGCCGATGCGAAGTTCACAAAGTGTTTACAAATAAATTGTTGACAAAATCTGCATGTAGTTGTATAGTATGAATTGTAAGTTAGCACTCGAACATCGAGAGTGCTAATGAACAAAACGAAAGGCAGAGACAAATGGAACTCAGCGAGAGAAAAGAGAAGATCCTTGCGGCCGTTGTCGAGCAGTATATAAAGACCGGCGAGCCCGTTGGCTCAAAGGCTCTGCTTGATTCTCTTGATATGTCCGTTTCCTCCGCCACCGTGCGAAACGAGATGGCGGATCTCGGCTATCTCGGGCTGCTCGATCAGCCGCACACCTCGGCGGGGCGCGTCCCCACCGGCGAGGGCTATCGGTATTATGTCGATAACCTCGTTCCCGAGAGCGAGCTCAGCGAGGAATCACGCAGGCTCATCGATGCGGGTATCGGCAACGCGAACGGCGACCCCGAGAGCCTCCTGAGGCACGCGGGCGAAGCGCTCGCTTATCTCACCCAGTGCGCCGCCGTTATGACGACGCCGTCCGGCGAGAACACGAAGATAAAGCGCGTAGAATTGGTTCCGATTTCACCGCACACCGCGATGATAGTGCTCCTGGCGAGCAACGGTATCCTCAGAAGCAAGCTGTTCAGGCTTGACTCCGCGATAGACACGACAATCTGCGAAACCTTTTATAATGTCGCGCAGGCGATGCTCATCGGCGTGCCGGTCAGCAGCCTGACCCCCGCTTATCTCCAGTCGATAGCGGCGAGGCTCGGAATGGAGTCGCTCGCGATGTTCCCGATGCTTTCGGCGGTCGCCGAATTGTCGCAGAGCGCCGCACAGCCGCATGTGTTCCTCTCCGGTCAGTCAAATCTGCTGCACCACAGAGAGTATGCGGGCAGAGCGTATGAGCTGCTCGAGTTTTTGAGCCGCGGCACTCCGCTGCGAACCCTCGCGGACAGCATGAAGGGCGAGCTTGAGATAAGAATCGGCAGAGAGAACGGCTTCGTTCAGCTCGACAATTCGAGCGTTATCCTCGCGCGGTACACCGTCGGCGAGGACAGCAGCGGCTCGATAGGCATTATCGGACCGACAAGAATGGACTACCGCAGACTGGTTCCCGGTCTTAAATATATTTCTCAGTGCATCAGCAAAACGATGGAAAAAGCACTGGAAGAATAACGAAAGGAATGTAACACCAATGAGCGAGAGCACGAAAAAGCCCGAGCAGGCGGAGGAGAATACCACCCCCGAGACCGCTCCGGCAGAGGACACAAAGAAGGCTGAAAAGAAAGCCTCAAAGTCCTCGAAGAAAGACCGCATAGCCGAGCTCGAAAAAGAGCTCGAAAAGGCTCAGCAGTCACTCAAGGAGAGTGCCGACAACTTCCTGCGCCTCGCGGCGGAATATGATAATTTCCGCAAGCGTTCGCTGCGCGAGAAGGACGACATAAAAGTCCGCTCGAAAACGGATGTCGTCGAGAAGCTTCTCCCGGTCATAGATAATTTTGAGCGCGCGGCGATGAACGCCGAGGCCGATGCCGACAGCTACCGCAAGGGAGTCGAGCAGATATACAGGCAGTTCGGCGATATCCTCAAAGCGCTCGGCATTGAGGCGTTCGGCGCCGAGGGCGACGCGTTCGACCCGAACATCCACTCGGCTGTCATGCATGTCGAGGATGAGAGCGTCGGCGAGAATGTTATCGTCAAAGTGTTCACAAAGGGCTATAAGCTCGGCGACACGGTCATTAGACCCGCAGTCGTTCAGGTTGCCAACTGATGCCGCAAGGCATTTTGGAATATAAATTAAACAATTCATTACTTCGGAGGTAATTTATTATGTCAAAGGTTATAGGTATTGACTTAGGTACAACAAATTCATGTGTAGCAGTTATTGAGGGCGGCGAGCCCGTCGTTATCCCCAACGCCGAGGGCGCAAGAACTACGCCTTCCGTCGTCGCATTCGGCAAGACCGGCGAGAGACTTGTCGGCCAGGTCGCAAAGCGTCAGGCTATCACAAATCCCGACAGAACCGTCTCCTCCATCAAGAGACAGATGGGTTCCGATTACAAAGTTAAGATTGACGACAAGAAGTACACCCCTCAGGAGATTTCCGCAATGATCCTGCAGAAGCTCAAGACCGACGCAGAGTCTTATCTCGGCGAGAAGGTTACCGAGGCTGTTATCACCGTTCCCGCTTACTTCACCGACTCCCAGCGTCAGGCTACAAAGGATGCCGGTAAGATAGCAGGTCTTGAGGTCAAGAGAATAATCAACGAGCCCACAGCGGCGGCTCTTGCTTACGGTATTGATAAAGAGAACGACCAGAAGGTCATGGTTTATGACCTCGGCGGCGGCACATTCGATGTCTCCATCATCGAGATGGGCGACGGCGTTCAGGAAGTTCTTGCAACTGCCGGTAACAACCGTCTCGGCGGCGACGACTTCGACCAGAGAGTTATCGACTGGATCGCCGACGAGTTCAAGAAGAGCGAGGGCGTTGACCTTCGCGGCGACAAGATGGCTATGCAGAGACTGAAAGAGGCTGCCGAGAAAGCGAAGATCGAGCTTTCCAACGTCACCACTTCCACCATCAACCTGCCCTTCATCGGCATGAATTCCGACGGCACTCCGCTCAACCTCGAGATGACCCTCACCAGAGCTAAGTTCAACGAACTGACCGCAGACCTCGTTGAAGCGACAATGGGTCCTGTCCGCCAGGCTATCTCGGATTCCGGACTCAAGACTTCCGATCTTCACAAGATTCTTATGGTCGGCGGCTCGTCCCGTATCCCCGCTGTTCAGGAAGCTGTTAAGAAGTACACCGGCGTCGAGCCCTTCAAGGGCATCAACCCCGATGAGTGCGTCGCTATCGGTGCTGCTATCCAGGGCGGCGTCCTTGCAGGCGATGTCAAGGGACTGCTTCTTCTTGATGTTACCCCGCTGTCACTCGGCATCGAGACCATGGGCGGCATAAACACCAAGATTATCGACAGAAACACAACAATCCCCGTCAAGAAGAGCCAGATTTTCTCGACCGCAGTTGATAATCAGCCCTCAGTTGAAGTCCATGTCCTCCAGGGCGAGAGAGACTTCGCTAAGGATAACAAGACCCTCGGCGTGTTCCACCTCGACGGCATCATGCCCGCGCGCAGAGGCGTGCCGCAGATCGAAGTCACCTTCGATATCGATGCAAACGGTATAGTCCATGTTTCCGCAAAGGATCTGGGCACCGGCAAGGAGCAGTCAATCTCCATCACCTCTTCGTCCAACATGTCCAAGGAGGATATCCAGAAGGCTGTTGACGAGGCTGAGAAGTTCGCTGAGGAAGACAAGAAGCGCCGCGAGGAAGTCGACATCAGAAACGGCGCAGACCAGATGGTCTATCAGTGCGAGAAGCTCGTCAGCGAGGACGGCGACAAGTTCTCCGAGGACGACAAGAAGGACATCAATGACAAGGTTGATGCCCTCAAGGAAGCCCTCAAGGGCGAGGATATCAACCTCATCAAGTCCCGCCAGGAGGAGCTCACCGCTAAGTTCTATGAGATTTCCGAGAAGGTCTACAAGGCAGCTGCCGAGCAGGCTCAGGCTCAGCAGGGCGCTGACGGCGCTCAGCCCGGCAATGATGCGGGATACACTGAGGCAAATTACACGGACGTTCCCGAAGACAACGACTAATATCCGGCAATGCGTAATTTCGCGTGATACTGCGTTGCGGGAACCTGCGGACAGCAGTCACGCACACAAAGTGCGCTCCTTTGTCCGCAGAACCCCGCGCCTTGTCTCACACAAAATTCCGCGATTGCCTGCCTTTCCGTAGGAATTGGCAGTCGACAATGCGCAATTTCGCGCGATACTGCGTTGCGGGAACCTGCGGACAGCAGTCACCGCTGTAGGGGCGGATATCATCCGCCCACGACATGGTCACGATTTTCTGCACGGTTTCTCGCAGTTGGTAAAACAATGCGTAATTTCGCGCGATTACCTACCCTGATAAGGCTTGCGGAGAGACCGCACATAGCTGCGTTGTGAGAAGCAACACATAGATTTTTGTAGGGGTCGGCGACTCGACGACCCGATGCCGCGCGAGCGGCACAATATGAAACGGTGTTATAATATGCCGTTATGGGGCGGCGCCACGACGCTCCGGTGCAAAGCGCTGCTTTGCAAAAAAGTACGACTGGCTGAGGGATTGCTTTGCAGTCCCTCAATAGTACATTGTAAGTAAAAAGGAGTAATTTCCCTTGGCTGATAAAAGAGATTTTTACGAGGTGCTCGGGGTCAGCAAAAATGCCACTGAGGACGAGATAAAAAAAGCATACCGTCAGAAGGCGAAGCAGTATCATCCCGATCTCAACCCCGGTGACGCTGACGCCGAGGCGAAATTCAAGGAGGTCAACGAGGCATACGAGGTGCTCTCCGATAAGGATAAGCGCGGCAGGTACGACCAGTTCGGTCATGCCGGCGTCGATCCGAACTTCGGCGCGGGCGGCGGCGCAGGCGGCTGGGGCACAGGCTCCGGCGGAGTTGACTTCGATTTAGGCGATATTTTCGGCAGCTTCTTCGGAGGCGGCGGAGGGTTCGGCGGCTTCGGCGGCGGACGCTCCGACCCCAACGCCCCGAGGCGCGGCGACGACGTTCAGGCGCGCGTTACCATTTCGTTTGAAGAGGCGGCGAAGGGCTGCAAACGCAAGATAGAGATACACCGCATCGAGACCTGTCCCGACTGCGGCGGCTCGGGCGCCCAGAAGGGCTCGACCACCAAGACCTGCCCCGACTGCGGCGGCAGAGGTCAGGTGAATGTCCAGCAGAGAACACCGTTCGGTGTTATTTCAACCACAAAGACCTGCCCCAAGTGCGGCGGCAGAGGCAAAATTGTCGAGAAGCCGTGCCAGAAGTGCCGCGGCGGCGGACGCGTGTCCAAGCGCCGTGAGCTCGAGGTGAATATCCCCGCCGGTATCGACGACAGACAGGTAATCTCCGTGCGCGGCGAGGGCAGCATGGGCTCGAACGGAGGTCCCTCCGGCGATCTTCATGTGTCCGTGTTCGTCAGACCGCATCCGTTCTTTGAACGCGAGGGCTATAACATCTGGTATGACTGCAAGGTAAACTTCGTCCAGGCGGCTCTGGGCGACAGCATCATGGTGCCTACCATTGACGGCAAGGTCAAGTTCGATCTGCCCGCCGGCACTCAGCCCGGCACCGTCATGTCCCTCAAGGGCAAGGGCATTCAGTATCTCAATTCGCGCGGCAGAGGCGATCAGTATATACGCATAATCGTCGAAGTCCCGAAGGATCTGACTGCGCCTCAGCGCGAGGCACTCAAAAACTTCAAGGATACCATGGGCTACAGCGATGTCACCCCTGATGAGAAGCGCGGATTCTTTGGCAAAAAGAAGAAATAATTTCTCAGACCGGAACGGCACGCACCGCTCCGGTCGCGTTTTTATATAATCAAACCGTCCGTGTCCTTTATTTTACATATTCCCGTCGACTCTGTCTGTTGACGGAGCGGGTAATATGAAGTATAATAAGCAGATAAAGCGTTTACGATTTAAAGACGGGGAAAGCCGCTTTTCGGCGGCATATCAACGAAAAAGGAAGATATATTATGGAAGATAAATTTGAATCTGCGGCTCTGCTTATGCCGACCGTTGCGCTGCGAGGTCTCGTGGTGTTCCCCGGCATGCAGGTGCATTTTGATGTTGGCAGAGAAAAATCTATAGATGCGCTGAAAGCGGCGCTTGCGGGCGACAGAAAAATTTTCCTGACCGCGCAGAAAGATATAGCGGTAGACGATCCCGATTTCAACGATCTCTATAAGCTCGGCGTTGTCGCGACCGTTTCGCGCGTCGCGAAGCTCCCGGGCGAGGGGGATATAGTGCGCGTGTCCGTCAAGGGCATGTACCGCGCGCGCCTGAACGGCATCGTCTCGTCCGAGCCGCACCTTGTCGGCGCGATAAGAGCCTGCGCAATACGCAAATATGACAGAGAAAACGAGTACGGTCAGGCGCTTATAAGAAGCGCGAAGAGCATCTTCGAGGGCTATGCGCAGAGTGCGCCCCAGCTCTCTCCCGATGTCGTGCTCGCTGTGCTCGGTTTCGACCATCCCGGCGACATGGCGGATTTCATCGCCGGCAATATCGCTCTCGAATTTTCGGACAGGCAGTCTGTTCTCGAAGAGCTCGACCCGATAAAGCGCCTTGAAAAGCTCTGCGTGCTCCTGCTCAAAGAATCCCGTCTGCTCGAATATGAGGACGAGATTCAGGAGATGGTGCAAAAGCAGATGGACGACAGCCAGCGCGAATACTATCTTCGCGAACAGCTCAAAGTCATTTCGTCCCAGCTCAACAACGGCGTGTCTCCCGAGGAGGAGATTCAGGAGTTCCGCGACAAAATCGCGGCTCTGCCCGTTGACGATGCGTCAAAAGAGAAGCTTCTGCGCGAGTGCGACAGGCTCGAACGCTACGCGGTTCAGTCGCCCGAGGCGGCGGTGAGCAGGAACTATCTTGAGACCTGCCTTGAACTGCCCTGGGGCAAATATACAAAGGATAACCTCGACCTTACCCGCGCCCACAAGATACTTGAGGCGGATCACTACGGGCTCAAAAAGGTCAAGGAACGCATACTCGAATTCATGGCGGTGCGCTCGCTCGCACCCGATGTCGGCGGCCAGATAATCTGCCTCGTCGGCCCTCCCGGAGTCGGCAAGACCTCAGTCGCAAAGTCGGTCGCCCGCGCTATGGGCAGAAAATATGCCCGCATATCTCTCGGCGGCGTCCATGACGAGGCGGAGATACGCGGCCACAGAAAGACATATATCGGCTCGATGCCCGGCAGAATAATTGCCGCTATCCAGCAGGCGGGCAGCTCGAATCCGCTCATTCTGCTCGATGAGGTCGACAAGCTCGGCAGCGACTACAAGGGCGATCCGTCCTCCGCGCTGCTCGAAGTGCTCGATTCCGAACAGAACTATGCGTTCAGGGACAATTACCTTGAGATTCCCTATGACTTGAGCAAGGTGCTGTTTATAACCACGGCGAATGTCGCTTCCGATATTCCCGCGCCGCTCTATGACCGCATGGAGGTTATAGAACTCGGCAGCTATACGGCAGAAGAGAAATTCCATATCGCCAAGAAGCACCTCATCCCCAAACAGCTCAAGAAACACGGACTCACCGCGCGTCAGCTCCGCTTCACGGACGGCGCGATAAGAAATATCATAGACGGCTACACCCGCGAGGCGGGCGTCAGAAGGCTCGAACAGCTCATAGCTTCCGTCTGCCGCAAGGCCGCCAAGCGTATAGCCGAGGGCGAGGAGAAGATAAGCGTCAAAGAGAGCGATCTTCAAGCTCTGCTCGGCAACCCGAAGTTCAAGGAAGAGAAGCTCAGGGATTCCGATGAGGTCGGCGTGGTCAACGGACTTGCGTGGACTTCCGTCGGCGGCGAGCTGCTCGAGGTCGAAGCTGCCGTGCTTGACGGCACGGGCAAGCTTGAGCTCACCGGCTCTCTCGGCGATGTGATGAAGGAGAGCGCCCATGCGGCGATGTCCTATGTCCGCTCCCGCGCCGATGTGCTCGGAATAGACAGCAAATTCTATAAAAATAAAGATATACATATCCATTGCCCCGAGGGCGCAGTCCCGAAGGACGGTCCGTCCGCAGGCGTCACGATGACTACGGCGCTCGTCTCCGCGCTGACAGGCGCGCCCGTCAGAAGAGATGTGGCGATGACCGGCGAAGTCACCCTGCGCGGCAGAGTTCTGCCGATAGGCGGACTCAAAGAGAAGTCCATGGCGGCTTATATCCGCGGCATAAAGACCGTTATCATCCCCAAGGCGAATGTGCCCGATCTCGACGATGTCGACGATGCGGTGAAAGCGAATGTCGAGTTCGTTCCTGTCAGCCATGTTGACGAGGTGCTGAGCATCGCGCTCCTGCCCGTCAGCAAGACCGCCGAGGTCGTTGATGCGCACGATGACTCCAAAGACAGCAAACACGCCGATATTCCGGCGCACGATAAAACAGGCGGACGCAGAAGCCGCGTTACGCAGTGAGGTTTTTATGAGATTTGATATCATTGAATTCGACCGTTCTTACGGCACTTCGGCTCAGCTCAAGAGGTTTGCCGAGCCCGAGATAGTTTTCTCCGGGCGCTCCAATGTCGGCAAGTCGTCGCTGATGAACAAGCTGTTCAACCGCAAGAATCTTGCCCGCGTCAGCTCCGTTCCGGGAAAGACCGTCACCGTCAACTTTTTCAAGGGCGACAAAGTGAATTTCGTCGACCTCCCGGGCTACGGCTACGCCAAGGCGGCAAAGAGCGAAAAGCTCCGCTGGGCGGATCTCATGGAGGGCTATTTCGGCTCCGAGCGTAATATCGCGCTCGTAGTCCAGCTCATCGACTCGCGCCACAAGCCGAGCAAGGATGACTACGATATGCTGAACTTCCTGAAATCCGGCGGATACAAAACCGTTATCGCGCTGACGAAGATAGACAAGCTCAACAAAACCGAGCGCGCTCAGCGCCTTGAAGCGTTCAAAACAGAACTCGCCGATTTCCCGGATTATGAGACTGTCCCGTTCTCTTCGCAGACCGGAGAGGGAGTGGATACGCTCAGAAAAATAATCGCGAGCGCGGCGGAATAAGCAAAAGTGCGTAAAGCTATATAGCTTTACATACTGATTTGACAGATTTTTGTTTTGCTTTTGCCGATTGCAAACAAACGCGAAAAGCGTTGAAAAATATCGGATTCTGCGGCTGAATGTATTTTAAGAATCAGCTTCGACCGATAACTCAGTGGTATAAATTCTGTAAAGTGAATCGCTTTACAGTTCTGAATGAGAGGATGATGTCTATGTCCGATTACACGACCGTATATTTCACCTGGATCAAGAGGGGATTCAACATCCCGTCGACCCTTGTCGAGTTCTCGCTCTTCGGGAATGAGATCAGCATCAAGTTCTACGGAGTCATTATCGCCTTCGGATTCATTCTCGCCGCGCTCTTCGGCGGCAGAATGGCTTATAAATGGCGCATAAGCCTCGACAAGATGCTCGATGTGCTCATCTATGGCACCCTCGCGGGAATAATAGGCGCGCGCGCGTACTATGTTATATTCCAGTGGGACTATTATAAGCTCCATCCGGCGGAGATCCCGCAGATTTGGCAGGGCGGACTCGCCATATACGGCGGCATAATCGCGGGGCTTCTCGCCGCGCTGATAGTCTGCAAGGTCAGAAAGATAAATGTCCTCAATCTCCTTGACATGGGCGGCATAAGCCTTCTTATCGGTCAGGGCATCGGCCGCTGGGGCAACTTCATGAACCAGGAGGCTTTCGGCACAAACACCGACGCGCCCTGGGGAATGTGGAGCAAGAAGATAGCGGCAACGATAATCCAGGACAGCCAGCTGCTCGCCGAAAAAGGCATAACAATGGACCCGAACAAGCCGGTTCATCCGACCTTCCTCTATGAGTCGCTCTGGTGCCTTATCGGCTTTATCATTCTTTATATTATCTATAAAAAGTGCAGAAAGTTCAGCGGTCAGCTCTTCCTCGGCTACGGCGCGTGGTACGGACTGGGCAGAATGATAATCGAGGGCTTCAGAACCGACAGCCTCTATATCGGCAACACTACTATAAGAGTTTCGCAGGTCGTCTCCGGCGTGCTCATGCTCGTGAGCCTCGTGCTGTTTATAGTCTTTACCGTCAAATATACGAAGCATCCCAAGCCCATCGAGGGCGTGGACTATTTCCCGGCGGATGCCGTCAAGACCAAGAAAGAGCGTCTTGCGGATGAAGCCGCCGCAGCTGCCGCCGAGCAGACAAAGACCGAAGAGTCTTCCGCAGAGAAGCCCGACGACGGCGCAAAGACGGAATAAATCAAGCGAAAAGAGTGGATAAGATGGCAAAGCTGATAGACGGAAAGCTCATCTCCGGCGAGGTGCTCGATTCCGTGCGCGAGCGCGTGGAATATCTGAAAAGCCGCGGCGTTGAGCCGTGTCTTGCGGTTATAATTGTCGGCGATGACCCCGCGTCGCGTGTGTATGTCAACAACAAAAAGAAGAGCTGCGAAAAGGTCGGAATAAAGTCGCTCGAATTTGCGCTCCCCGCCGATACGAAGCAGGAGGAGCTCATCGCGCTCATCGACCGCCTCAATGCGGACTCATCCGTTAGCGGCATACTCTGCCAGCTTCCCGTGCCGGAGCATATCGACTCAGAAGAGCTTATCCGCCGCATCTCGCCCGAAAAGGATGTTGATTGCTTCCACCCGCAGAATGTCGGCGCGGTGGTGACTGGCGGCAATGTGTTTTTGCCCTGCACCCCGGCGGGAATAATCGAGATGCTGCATCATGAAAATATAGCGACCGCGGGCAAAAACTGCGTTATCGTCGGCAGAAGTAATATCGTCGGCAAGCCCATGGCAATGCTCATGCTCAGAGAGAACTCCACCGTCACCGTCTGCCATTCAAGGACGGAAAATCTCGCCTCGTTTACCTCAAACGCGGATATTCTTATCGCGGCGGTCGGCAGGGCGAAGATGATAACCGCAGATATGGTGAAGCCCGGCGCGGCGGTCATCGATGTCGGCATGAACAGGGATGAAAACGGCAAGCTCTGCGGCGATGTGGACTTTGAAAGCGTCAGCAAAATCGCCGGCGCGATAACGCCCGTGCCCGGCGGAGTGGGGCCGATGACGGTCGCAATGCTGATGCGAAACACCGCCGAAGCCGCGGCGCATCAGAATAATATAGGATAAAACCGCTTTTGCGGATATCAGGAATAACTCATTTTGAAAGGATGGTTTTTCATGGCATCAGGAAAGAAACTTTATAAAAAGACGAGCGAAAAGAAAATCTGCGGCGTCTGCGCAGGTCTTGCCGAGTATCTCAACATCGATGTGACGGTCGTCAGAGTACTTTTTGTGCTTCTCTCGCTTTTCACCACCGGATTCCCGGGACTTCTCGTCTATGTTATAATGGCGCTTGTCATGCCCGATGAGGATGATATTCAGCCCCCTTATGACAACAGCGTGGATCAGTAACAACATCGGCTCTCCGGTTTTTGGCCGGGGAGCTTTTTACTTGCAAAAAACTGCGGAAAACCGCAAAAAAATTTGCCGTAATGTTTGACAACCCGGTGCAGTATATGATATAATCACCTATGCCGCATATCTCGGGCAGTGCTATGCACTATGAAGCGGTTTATCCCGCCCGCACATAGCGAGTCTTAAAAAAGGAAGGTAAATATTGATGTACGCAATTATCGAAACCGGCGGAAAGCAGTATAAGGTTCAGGCCGGCGATGTCGTATTCATCGAGAAGCTGGACGTTGAGCCTGAGCAGGAAATCACCTTTGACAAGGTCATGGTCGTCGGCAAGGATGACGGCGTCGTTGTCGGTACCCCCACTGTCGCAGGAGCCACTGTCTCGGCTAAGGTTCTCAAGAACGGTAAGGCTAAGAAAGTCACCGTCTTCACCTACAAGCCCAAGAAGAACGAGAAGCGCAAGCTCGGTCACAGACAGCCCTACACCAAGGTGGAAATTTCCGCTATCAACGCTTAACCAATGATAAGAGCGGTATTTTTTGAAGGCGAAAACGGCAGGGGATTCGAGATAAGCGGTCATGCGGGCGGCAGCGCAGGCAGAGATATAGTCTGTGCGGCTGTTTCTTCCGCAGTGTATATGGCGGCAAATACCGTCACCGATGTTATCAGGATTCACGCCGATATCTCCGAGCAGGACGGACACCTGAAGTTTTCCGTCGGCGAGGAAAATGATTCGGCTGCAGCGGTTCTCGACGGACTGAAACTGCATCTGACTGAGCTTTCAAAGCAGTACCCGAAAAAGATCAAAGTCATTACGGAGGTGTAACACAATGCTCAAGATAAATATTCAGCTTTTCGCACATAAGAAGGGCGGCGGATCGACCAAGAACGGTCGTGATTCTGAGTCCAAGAGACTCGGCGTCAAGAGAGGCGACGGTCAGTTCGTTCTCGCAGGCAATGTCCTTGTCAGACAGCGCGGAACCCACATCCATCCCGGCAACAATGTCGGCAAGGGTTCTGATGACACCCTCTTCGCTCTCGTCGACGGCAACGTCAAGTTCGAGAGAATGGGCAAGGATCGCAAGAAAGTCAGCGTTTACGCTGTCGAGCAGTAATCTGCCTGAATTTTTAAAATTACGGCTTCGCTTCGGCGGAGCTGTTTTTTTATATTTAACGCTTAAAATCACTTATATATTGCTCAAATATATGTAATAATACACGCTTAACAAAGTGTTTTGTATACCTTTTATATATAGGGCATTTTCGGGCGAAAAATCCGTCGAAAAATGCAAGTAAAAAGCTCCGTCGATGTGACGGCATGGCGGCGGGTGATTATTAAAAAGTGTAAAGCATTTTACTTTACACTTTTTCAGCCTTTTTTGCAGGTAAATTTATGTAAAGCGGAGAGGTTTACAAGCCTTGCTTATTTTTCTTTGCCGGTATAGTTTGATGAGTGGTAAGACAAGTTTGCGGAGCTTAAAAATGATTCTTTGAAAACATCAAAACGCTGAATTTGTTACGGATTTTCATTGATTTGTAACCATTTGTAACTTTTTGGACTTTTCACAAAAGTTTAGCCATTTTTTCCCATTTTAACGGGCTGTTTCAAGGGTCAGTGCCACACTTTGAGCGTTATCGTATTTGATTTGCAACTGCGCTCTTGTGCAAACTGCACAAAATGAAAGCCTCAAAAAATTTGACAAATGCCGATTGTGTCAATATAATAGCAGGAGTCGTTTCAAAAACGACTGTTTCAGCACACCCACGGAACCCAAAGCAAAGAACAAAGGAGTTTTACCTGATGTTAGAGCATATCAAGGCTTTCTTTGCAAAACTGCCCGTGAGAAATATGTCAAAACGCAAAGTTCTGGCAACGGTTTCAGCCCTTGTGGTTATCGTCTCTGTTGTGACGATAACGGCATTCGCGGCTGCGGCGACTTATAAAGTCACCGTAAACGAGGCAGGCAAAAAGGCCTACACAGTTTCGACCCGCGCAGACTCAGTTGAAAAATTTGTTGAGGATAACGCGGACGCCCTGTCACTCGGCAAGTACGATTATCTCGACACCTCTTCTTTCGAAGTCGGCGAGAACTGCACAGTGACCGTCCTTCGCGCGCAGGTCATCAGAGTTATCGACAATGGCGAGGAGCACTTCCTCAACGGAGCCGGCCCTGCGGCTCAGATGCTTGAGAAGCACAACATGGCTCTCGGCAAGTTCGACGAGATAAACCTCGCCGACAACGAGTTCGTCAGCAGCGACAAGACACTTGAAATCAAGCGTTCGTTCGGCGTCACTGTTATAGCGGACGGAAAATCAAACGATGTCCAGATAGCCTCCGGCACTGTCAAAGATGCAGTTGCCCGCGCAGGCATCACGCTCGGCGAGAATGACGAGACCGATCCCGCGCTCGACACAGAGCTCACCAACGGCATGGAGATAAATGTCCTGCGTGTTGAGTACAAAGAGCGCACCGAGACCGTCAAGATCCCGTTCGACACAGTCACTAAGAGAAGCCCCGACCTCTATGTTGATCAAACAAAGGTCTCCGTTGAGGGCGTGGACGGCGAGAAGATAGTCACTTATAAAGACAAATATGTCAACGGCGACCTCGACTCTTCCGAGACCGTCAACGAAGAGATAACCAAGCAGATGGTGACCGAGGTCATCCTCAAGGGCAGAGTCAAGCGCGTCAAGAATATCAAGCTCAAGACTCACACGCCGATATCCGAACTCAAAGTTCCCGCACGCGTTCAGCTTGACGCAAACGGCGTGCCCAAGAACTACAAGAGGATAGTTGACGGCACCGCGACCGCTTATTACGGCGGCGGCGGAACGGCATCGGGACGCAAGGCAATGCCCGGACACATCGCGGTCAACCCCAAGCAGTTCCCTTACGGAACCGAGCTTTATATCGTCTCGCTTGACGGCAGATTCGTTTACGGCTACTGCATAGCGGCAGATACCGGCGGATTTGCAAAGGCGAACACCTGCACCGTAGACCTCTATATGAACACATATGAGGAGTGCTGTGCATGGGGCTACAGAGGCGTGCGCATCTACGTTCTCTGATGAATAAAAAATCAGGACTGTCTGAACGGACAGTCCTTTTTTCATGCCTAAATGGACGATGGCATTTGCAAGATATTTATTGCAGAATTTTATTTAGGCTCCCCTGCAGGGGAACTGGCTCGGCGTTAGCCGAGACTGATGGGTTATTTCACTTCGCTCAAAGTAATAAATAAAAGTGTAAAAACGGATTTTCTGAGTACGTGTCAATAAATTTGTGCAAATCTCGCGGGCGGATAATACGCGTCTCTACACGTGATTGCCTATCACCACATTTATATCTGCAACTCCCAATTTATCAACACATCCCACACAACAAAAAATCCTATCTAATAGCGGATAGGATTTTTGTCTTATAATCATTGCTGAATTTTTATACTCTGTTGCTCGGCCTGTCTTCGATTATCCTGCCGTCCGATATTCTGACAACGCGCGTTCCCTCTTCGGCAATCTCGTTGTCGTGGGTGATGAGGATTATCGTGCGTCCCTCGTCGTTGAGCTCGTGGAGTATCTTCATGACCTCCTTGCCGGAGTGCGAGTCAAGGTTGCCGGTCGGTTCGTCCGCGAGGATTATCGGCGGGCGCGCGGCGACTGCGCGGGCTATCGCAACTCTCTGCTGCTGACCGCCGGACATCTGCGAGGGCAGGTGGTTCATGCGCTTTTCGAGCCCGACTCGGCGCAGTGCGTCGACCGAGAGCTTCTCACGCTCCTCTTTTTTTACTCCTCTGTATATCAGCGGCAGCTCAACGTTTCCCTTTGCCGTGAGGCTCGGGATCAGATTGAAGCCCTGGAATATAAATCCGATTTCTTTGTTGCGTATCTCCGAGAGGTCGTCGTCCGACAGGTTAGAAACATCCTTGCCGTCGATGAGATATTCGCCGCTCGTGCAGATGTCGAGCAGACCGAGCATGTTCATCAGCGTCGATTTGCCCGAGCCGGAGTGACCGACTATCATCAGAAATTCTCCGCGGTCAACGGTCAGCGAAACTCCGTCGAGCGCGTGAACTTCGTTCTCGCCGGGATTGTATATTTTATATGCGTCCTTGACTTCGATAAGATGCGCCATTGCAAAGCTCCTCAAGTGTTTTTTATAATTTTATCGCGATGTTGTTCATCAAGTCAAGTCAACATTTGTAAATTATTTTCGCGGCGGTATATTTCTTTCGCACGTGCAGAAAATAGATGCAAGGGAGATGAAAGTATGTCGCTGTCCGGAAAAGAATATGAAAAAATGACGAAGCGCGCCTCGCCGCCGAGCCCGAAGCTGATGAACCTGCTGAAAGCTTTTTTGATAGGCGGACTCATCTGCGCGATAGGCGAGGGTTTTTCGATGCTCTATGAGTCGCTCGGCGCGGATGAAAAGACGGTGTCGAGCCTTGTACCGTGTACCCTTGTCGTTATTGCCGCCGTGCTGACTGCACTCGGCGTGTTTGATAAAATCGCCCGTCATGCGGGCACCGGTACACTCGTGCCGATAACCGGGTTTGCAAATGCAGTCGTTTCGCCCGCAATGGAGTTCCAAAGCGAGGGCAGGATTCTCGGCACAGGCGCGAATATGTTCAAGGTCGCAGGACCTGTCATAGTCTATGGCAGTGCCGCGGCGGTCGTCTACGGTGCGATTTATTATATCGTGCTCAGGATAATGGGGTGAGCAGATGACAGAGAGAATTGGAAAATATACGCTGAAATTCGGCAGCCGTCCGGGGATAATCGCGTCCGCCGCGATAGTCGGCAGCAAGGAGGGGGACGGGCCTCTCGGCGGGAGCTTCGATGAAATTATAACCGACGGCACATTCGGCGAAAAGACATGGGAGAAGGCGGAGAGCGCGTTTCAGCACCGCGCCGTGGTGAAGGCTATTGAAAAATCCGGCATGACCGCCGCCGATATAGATATGCTTATGGCGGGCGATTTGCTCAGCCAGTGCAGCGGCTCGGCGTTCGGCGCGCGCGATCTCGGCATACCGTTTGTCGGGCTTTACGGCGCGTGCTCGACAATGGCTCTTTCGCTGGCAATGGCGGCGCTGAGCGTCGATTCGGGTGCGGCGCGTATAGCTGCCGCGGCGACCTCGTCGCACTTCTGCTCGGCGGAGAAGCAGTTCCGCACGCCTCTCGAATACGGCGGTCAGCGTCCTCCGACCGCCCAGTGGACGGCAACAGCGGCGGGATGCGCCGTGATAGGAAAATCAGCGTCGCCGCATATCGAAGCTGCCACATTCGGCAGGATAACCGACTACGGAGTAAAAGACGCGAACAACATGGGCGCGGCGATGGCGCCCGCTGCGTGCTCGACGATAACCGCATTTTTGCAGGACACAAAAACACAGCCGGAGGATCTCGATCTTATCTTAACCGGCGATCTCGGCTATGTCGGCTCAACGCTCCTGCGCGAGCTGATGAGGAAGCAGGAGCATATCGATATCACGACCCGCCACAACGACTGCGGACTGATGCTCTATCGGCTCAACGAGCAGGATGTGAACTCCGGCGGTTCGGGCTGCGGATGCAGCGCGGCGGTGGTCTGTTCGCATATTGTCAGCGAGATGCGCTCGGGTAAGCTCAATAAAGTGCTCTTCGTCGGAACGGGCGCGCTGCTCTCGGCAGTCTCGCCGCTCCAGGGCGAAACAGTGCCGTCAATAGCCCACGCAGTCCTGCTGACAAACTGAAAGGGGATAGCAATGGATACTGTGCAGAGTGTTTCAAAGAGCCTGAAGCTCGTCAGCTGTGCGCTGACCTCGATGCGCTGGCTCGATATAATCAAAAAGCTTATTGCCGCCGCGGCGATAGCGACAGCCGCCTGCTCGGCGCTAAGCATAATAGCCGCGTGCAGGGAGAAAAAGTGAAAAAACGCGAAGCCAGCCGTAAAGTGTAATTGCTTTACGGCTGGCTTTTGTGTATAACGGCGTACCTTGTCAGGCCTTCGTGCAGGGAAACCTGATTGGCGAAGCCGAGACCGCGGGTATAGTTTGCGAAATTCGCACAAAATTTATTGTCCCTGCAACCGCCACGCAATGCCCGCACAAAATCACACCGCCATAGGCTCCCCTGCAGGGGAGCTGTCGCGAAGCGACTGAGGGGTTAGCGCGCTTCGCTCAATTTTTACACTGTCTTACGAAAATGCACCTTGTAGGGTGCGGCGACTCGACGCACCGCTGCCGCCGACAGCGGCACAAAGTTTTCACAAAGATTTATTCTACCGACTGTAGCGGCGAACTTTGTTCGCCTGCCTTTGAAGTCTGTATAGGGGTGACGGAGCCGGTTCTCCTGCTTATCTGTGTTGACATACCCCTCCATTTTTACCCCGATAAACCACTGCCGCGATGCCATGTTACTATACATTATATATAAGCATATATATAAGCCTTTTTATATAGCGGTTATGTAAAACAAATATAGCCTCAAAGGCCTGATTTTTATGAATTATCGGCAAATAAAGCTCTGTTTATTTCCACATCAAATATTAATTTGAAAAATAGGCGTTATTATTCTCTAAGTTCATGATTTTTTGTGCAATTTTTACCCCCAAAAATTCAAAATTAATTCGTTTAAACCATAAAACGGCCGGATTTAATGGTAATTTAAAACAAAGATGACATTTTTCAACATATTTGTTAAATCTGTATTGTTAGCATATGCTAAAAAAATGAATTTTCATTGTACAAAACGCACAAAAATGATTAAAAAAATTTAAACTTATTGACAAAGTGCCGAATAAGGGGTTATTCTTTACATGGGGGATAATCATACCCTCTTGCTTTGTATTGCCCGAACAGAGCAAATGACTTTGTCGCCAATGTGTTCTGTCAATTTGCGGGAGACGGAATGCTCTAATATATGGTGAAATCTTTAAATGGAGGTGTAAATTTGAAGAAAATGAAACGCTTGTTAGCAATCATCCTTGCTTCACTGCTCATACTCTCATCGGCTACTGCCGGCGCGAGTGCGTACCAGGCTTATAAGGATGATGCGCTGACAAAGTACGACTTTACTGACACTGCGGTTCTGACCACAGAGCAGTATGCGTCTGCGCTTCTTGACTACGCTGACAAGGCGCTTGCCAAAGCGAATATCAAGATGGATCTTTCCATTCTCGGTTCGCTCGACGCAACGTCAATAGACAATGCTCTTTCGAGCGTCTATAAGCTGATCAACGGCAACAAGGCTATCCTTTGGATGGCCGGCGATCTGAACAGCGTCAAGGTCAGTGCTATAAAGAGCCCGCGCAGAAGCAATACTACTGATGTCGAAGTCATCAAGGCGCTCCTTCAGTTCCTTGCGGACAACAAGGGACTTGTCAAGAAGGCTGTCGTCGGCGGTGTCGGTAGTTCTGCGAGAGACGGCGGACTGAAACTCGGTGTTGCCAACTCGTTCGTTAAAGTCGATCTGAACGTCGAAGTTATGCTCAGACAGCTTATCTGGGGTCTTGCTTATCCGGATACGGAGTACAACAGCACCAATAACGTCGACACAATGGTTCAGGTCATCATTCAGAACGCTCTTGCAGGCGTTAAGGAGATTCCTGAAAGCGTCAGAAATCTCGTTGACCTCAACTCGACAAAGTCTACATATGACTTCATCGAGGATCTTCTTCAGACAGCTTATAATGATATAGCTGTTCCGATGCTCAATGACCAGACAATGAAATGGCTCGGCGAAGAGATCGACAAGGATACCACCGGTACCCTTGCAGGTCTGTTCAACAGGGACTTCAAGGTTTCGGCCTATACTGTCCCCGCCGGCAGCACTCTTGTCGGTGAGCTCAATAACATTGCCGGCGGCATTGTTAACGGACTTCTGAAGAACTACAACGGTTGGGTCTCGGGTGACAATTCAAAGCTCACCGATAATGTTGTCGCAGTTGCGAGATACATTCTCAAAGAGACCGGCGATTACTTCTTCCCGAAATGGCAGAAGCACATTGCAACCGCAGAAGAGATCGATGCAATGAGCAAGGAAGAGCTCATCTCTTATCTTGCACGCTCGATCATCAACGCATCAGTCGGCTATATGTACATCCCCGAGGATGTCACGACTGTTGTGGGAGTTGCATGGGAGGCTGTTAAGCAGCTCATGGCTCAGTTCCTTCCCGAAAGAGATTACAGCGGTTATCCCAAGACTGTTCAGGGTATACTTGATATGCTTGCGGATTACATCGCCTACAACGTCAATGCAGGAATCGACCTCAACGCAGGCGATCTGAAAAAGGCGCTCAACTATGGCGATGGCATGGATAAGATGCTGACTACTGCCGTTCAGTGGCTTGCTGCTGACCCGCAGTATTACACAGGTCTTCTTCCTGCGACCGATGTCGATACCTCTGACGGATGGAAAGCTCTTGATGATATCTTCTTCAAGCTGTTAGATAAATCTATCCTTCCCGCAAAGTTTACTAACAGTGAGACTATCATCAAGGATATCTTCTATTCTGTCCTCAACGGACTGCTCGTTGATCAGGATCTGACCTGCATCTCTGACCTGTTTGTCAGAAATGAGTCCGGCGCATTCGCCACTCAGACTCTCAAGCAGAGCATCGTGAGACTCGTCACCGATATCCTCAACGCAGTTCTTCCGGGAACGATAACCAAGACTTACGGCTCGCTCAATGAGATCGTTTCGAACTCTGAGCTCGGCACGATAGTCGAAAATCTTCTCGGATCTCTGAATGACAACAAGGACAAGCTTGTTCCGCCTATCGTCAACATCGTGGCTCAGGTCATGAAGCTCGTCGATAAGTCGAAGTTTGGCCAGATGGAATTCGGCGGCCCGACCAGAGCATCCGATGCTTATTCCGTCACGATCTTCAACGGATCAACCGGTATAAACAGAGGATACACTGACAAGAACGGCAACTTTACACAGGATGCGCTCTATAAGTACAGAATCGCGGGCGTTTCGGCTACCGCTTATAATGCAGCAGGAGCCGGCTCCAACGTCGGTGTTTCCGGTGTCAGCGCCGGCGACATCATCAACGGCGGCGATTCCAAGACGCTTACTGTTTCGAAGCCCGGTACAACGGATACTGTCGTCGTCCTCACGGTCGGCTACTTCATCCTCACCGAGAGCGGTGAATCGCTTACCGGCGACACCCCGCTTTATGCTTCGTTCTATACTTATTATTGTGCTGACACAAATGATGACAGCGAGCCCAGAGATAAAAATGAGGGCGGCAATAATAAGGGTAATAACCACACCGCTTATATTGCAAAGGCCGGATTTATCGGCTCCTCTGACGACCTTGACGCCATAGGCAATGTTAAGGTAAGAGTTGAGAGACCCGATACCGGAGTTTGGAGCAATACAGAGGATGCAAGCATCAAACAGAATGCTTCAACTTTCGGCAATGTATCCAACTTCTTCGAAGACACAGAGTTCTATGTCGAAAAGACCACAAAAGACGGTGGTAATTACACCCAGACTTTGTGGAGAGCAAAGAGCGGCGCTAAGAGAGCAGACCTGGCAGACGGAGTCTACAACATAGGATACTCTTTCTATGCAACAAAGACGAAGAACTCCGGCGGAACCGAGACATATACTGGCACTATTCCGGTTTATGTCTATAACGATTACAGTGTTCCCACCAAGTACAGCCAGTATTCCGGCGAGCAGCGTCAGCGCGCTAACTACAGCGCAGATGCAGACGCTGAGTGGGCAGCATATCAGTCGGCGCTCATCATGGCAGCCAACTATGCTCTCAGACCGAAACTGAAGGCTAATTTTGACAATGCCAGCTACATGGCTCAGTACAAGGTCATCGCTGATAACCTTGACGCAGCTGCGGCGGCACTTGACAAGAAGGCCGTTTCCGCTTCCGTTGACTCGCTCAAGACTGCCGTTGAGGCAGTCCAGGGCAAAGACAACGCGGACGGTGCTGTTTATTGGGATGACGGTTATACCTTCTTCGGTTATGACGATTTCAATCCCATCTCCTGGAACGGCTGGAAAGAAGCCAGAAACCGCGCTCTCAACCTCTACAACTCGACCATAGCTCCCAAGGAGCCCGTTGCTCCCGAGAAGCCCGGCGATGACGCCACTATGATCGACAAGCAGAAGTATGAGAAAGAATATGCACAGTGGGAGACCGACCACGCAGCGTGGGAGACCGCGATTGCTGAGTGGCAGATGCCCACGATATCCGCTATCGATGTTGCTTATGCTGAGCAGCAGGTTAAACTTTGGGGTCCCAGACTTATAAAGCTTGCCGCTGTCAAGACGCACCTCGATGCAGCTATCAAGATGTGCACCATCGACTCCGCCGATGCTTCCAAGTATGATGCGGACAGATGGGAAGCATATGCAAAGTCCTTTGCTTATGCTCAGAAGGTTTCGACCTCGTTCAACGCTTCTACTACCATGCGCACGCAGGTCAGAGAAGCTATGAACAACCTTATCTACAACTGGAAGCGCCTTGTCGCTAACCCTGTTGTCACCGTCACCTTCACCTTCACCGTGAATGGCGAGACTCACGCGGTTCTTACCGGCAACCAGGGCGATCCCGTTGATCTCAGCTCCATCGAAGCTCCTGCCGCACCTGTCGGCATGCACTTCGTCGGTTGGGGCAACGTACCCGCAACGTTTGACGCTGACGCTACATTCGAAGCTCAGTTCGCAAACAACACGGATACAAAGTACACCGTGAATGTTTATAATATGGACACCACCGGCAATTATCCGGCTACTCCCGACAGCACCTATCAGGGCGCAGGCGAGACCGGTTCTACAGCCGATATCACTGCCGATGCAGTCGCCGCTGAAGGCTTCTCGCTCGATTCGGCAAAGAGCACCCTTACCGGCACCATCGCCGCTGACGGTTCTCTCGTCCTCAGCATTTACTATTCACGCAACCAGTACACCATAACTTATGCTAACACGGATCTTGCTCCCGATACATATTATTATGGCGCTACTGTTTCCGCCCGTACTCCCGAGAAGGCAGGTTTTGCTTTCCAGGGTTGGGAGGAAGAGGTTCCCTCCACCATGCCCGCAAAGAACATCACTCTTACGGCTAAGTGGAACGAGAATCCCGCAGACTACACCGATTACGACATAGCTGTTGCAGCTGCCAACGCTAAGAAGACAGAGGCCAACTACGACAAGACCTACACCGAAGCTTCCAGAAAAGCTCTTGACGCCGCTCTCGCAGTTGACGTCTCCGGCAAGAAGCTCAGCGAGCAGGATGTTGTCAACGCTCAGACCGAGGCTATCAACGCTGCTGTTAACGGTCTTGAGAAGATGACCTACAACGCAACCTTCTATGTTGACGGCGAAGAGTACAGAGTCGTTCCCACCAAGGTCGGCGAGAAGATCGTCGCCCCCGAGGCTCCCTCCAAGCAGGGCTACACCTTCAATGGATGGACTCCCGAGGTCGGAACGATGGGTATTGAAGATGTTTCCTTCAACGCAGTATTCTCTGCAGGCACCGTTGCTTACACTGTCGAGACATACGTAATGGATGTCACCGGCAACTACGGCGACGCTGCTACCGAGAACAAGTCCGCTACTACCGGCGAGATCGTCTCCGTTACTCCCGAGGCTCGTGAGGGCTTCACGGTTGCAGACGAGAGCGTACTTTCCGGCAAAGTCGAGGCTAACGGCAGCCTTGTTCTCAAGGTTTACTACAGCCGCAACCAGTACAAGCTTACTGTTGACGGCAATGTGACCAATGTTTATTACGGCGCAGCCATCAGTGTTGCCGAGCCGGCAGCTCGTGAGGGCTACACCTTCGCCGGTTGGGACAGAGATGTTCCCGAAACCATGCCCGCTTCCGATGTAACTCTTGCTTCCCAGTGGAACGAGAACGACGCTAACTACACCGCTTATAACGCGGCTAAGGCAGCGGCTGAGGCTAAGCAGGCAGAAGCAAACTTCGACAAGACCTACACCGCCGAGTCCAGACAGGCTCTCGCCGATGCTCTTGCGAAGGATGTTTCCGGCAAGAAGTACACCCAGCAGGGTGAAGTTGATGCAGCCGCTAAGGCTATTAACGATGCGGTCACGGCTCTTGAGCTCATGACCTACAAAGCCACCTTCTATGTTGACGGCGCTGAGTACAAGGTCGTCGAAGCAAAGGTCGGCGAAGCTATCGCCAAGCCCGATGATCCCTCCAAGACAGGTTATGTCTTCACCGGTTGGGATCCCGAGGTCGGAACTATGGGCACTGAGGATGTTTCCTTCAATGCTAAGTTCTCCGCAGGCGAAGTTTCTTACACGGTTGAGACCTATGTCATGGGTCTTGACGGTCAGTACGGCGCAGCCGATTCCAAGAACGTTGCAGCAACCACCGGCGCAGAGATAACTCTTACCCCCGAGGCTCGCGAGGGCTTCACGGTTGCAGGCGAGAGCGTACTTTCCGGCAAAGTCGCAGCTGACAGCAGCCTTGTTCTCAAGGTTTACTACAGCCGTAACCAGTACAAGCTTACTGTTGACGGCACAACGACCGAAGTCTACTACGGCGCAACTCTCGAGATCGCAGATCCCGAGGCAAGAACCGGTTACACATTCGCAGGCTGGAAACCCGCTGTTCCCGCGACCATGCCCGCTTCCGATGTAACTCTTGAGTCCCAGTGGACCGAGAACGGTGCTGATTACACTGCTTATGATGCGGCAGTCAAGGCTGCTCAGGCTAAGCAGGCCGAGTCCGACTATGCAGCAAGATACACCGAGAAGAGCAGAGATGCTCTTGCAGCGGCTCTTGCAGCAGATGTCTCCGGCAAGAAGTACACCCAGCAGGGTGAAGTTGATGCGGCAGCAACCGCTATCAACAACGCAGTCGCAGGTCTCGACAAGATGACCTACAATGCAATATTCACAGTCGACGGCGCAGAGTACGCCAAGGTTCCCACAAAGGTTGACGATCAGATCGTCGCCCCCAAGGATCCGTCCAAGGAAGGCTACACCTTCGCAGGCTGGAAACCCGAAGTCGGCATTATGGGTACCGCAGACGCTACCTTCGAGGCAGTGTTCGCAGCAGCAGGTGACACCGCTTACACCGTCAACACCTATGTAATGGGCACCGACGGCACTTACGGTAATCCCACTTCTGAGAAGTTCACCGGTACCACCGGCTCGACCGCTACCTATGCACCTGAGGCTCGCGAGGGCTTCACCGTTGCGGACGAGAGCGTTCTTTCCGGCACTATCGCAGCTGATGGCAGCCTTGTCCTCAAGGTCTACTACAGCCGCAACAAGTATACCCTGACCGTTGACGGTGTCGCTTCCGAAGTCTACTACGGCGCAGCTGTTTCCGTGGCAGAACCTTCCAAGGAGCACTACACCTTCGCAGGTTGGGAGCCCGCGCTTCCCGACACCATGCCCGCGAACGACGTAACAGTCGCTTCCAAGTGGACAGAGGACGGCGCTGACTACACCGCATATGATGCGGCAGTCGCAGCGGCTCAGGCAAAGCAGGCCGAGGCAGCTTATGACAAGACCTACACCGCAGAGTCCAGAGAGGCTCTTGCTGCGGCTCTTGCAACGGATGTTTCCGGCAAGCTCTATTCGGAGCAGAAAGTTGTCGATGCAGCCACCAAGGCTATCAACGACGCAATCGCAGCTCTCGATCTTATGACCTACAACGCAACCTTCTATGTTGACGGCGCTGAGTACAGAGTCGTTCCCACGAAGGTCGGCGCGCAGATTGTTGCCCCCGAAGATCCTTCAAAGACCGGCTATGTCTTCACCGGTTGGAATCCCGCAGTCGGCGTTATGGGCACTGAGGATGTTTCCTTCAACGCTCAGTTCTCCGCAGGCGAGGTTTCATATAAGGTTGAGACTTATGTCATGGGTCTTGACGGACAGTACGGCGCAGCAGAGACCAAGACTGTTCCCGCAACCACCGGCGCAGCCGTCTCCGTCGAGCCCGAGGCTCGCGAGGGCTTCACCGTTGCTGATAACAGCGTCCTCTCAGGCGTTGTTGTTGCCGACAGCAGCCTTGTTCTCAAGGTTTACTACAGCCGTAACCAGTATAAACTTTCTGTTGACGGCAACGTGACTGATGTTTACTATGGTGCAGCTCTTAATATTGCCGCTCCGGCAGCAAGAGATGGCTTCACCTTCACCGGCTGGAACGTCGAAGTTCCTGCCAACATGCCCGCATCCGACCTGACTCTTGTTTCCCAGTGGAGCGAGAACGACGCTGACTACACCGCTTATAACAAGGCAGTCGCAGCGGCTAAGGCAAAGCAGGGCGAAGAGAATTATGACAAGATGTACACCGCCGAGACCAGAGATGCTCTCGCAGGCGCTCTTGCCATAGACGTTGCTGGTAAGAAGTATTCCGAGCAGGCTGATGTCGATGCAGCAACCGCTGCTATCAACGACGCAGTCGCAGCTCTTGAGCTCATGACCTACACCGCTAACTTCTATGTCAACGGCCAGCTCTACAAGGCTGTTACCGCGAAGGTCGGCGAGCAGATCATAGCTCCCAAGGATCCGTCTGTCGATGGTTACAACTTCACCGGTTGGGATCCCGCAGTCGGAACCATGGGCACCGAGGATGTCAGATTTGACGCTATCCTTGTTGCCAGCAACTCCTCCATCATCTCCGTCACTCCTGAGACCCCGAACTACGGCGGCATGCATCAGTATGTTGTCAAGGTTAAGGGCGAGCCTCAGAAGATCAGAATAGTTGATGCATACGGCACTACCCGCACGTTTGACAGAAACACCTCCATGACAAGCGATGCCAATGCACTCGGTATTCTGAAGATAGAGAAGACTGAGGACGGCGAGATCTGGATCCTGAATGTCAAGCTCGCTGAGGGCAAGTACACTGCCTTTGCGAAGCTCGGCAAGGATTGGGAAGAGAACGGCTGCAACTTCGCAGTTGCTTTCGATACCAAGCCCGAGGAGCCTGTTACGGACGGCGTTATCGATGTAACCTACAACACCCCGAACTACGGCGGCAAGCAGGATTACGCGATTAAGGTTGCCGGCAAGGCTGACAAGGTTCAGATTGCGTATGCAAACGGCGGAACTACCACCCTTACAAGACTTGATCCGAGAGTCTCCATTAAGTCCTACGATGCACAGGGCAACGAAGTCTATGCAAACAGCACGAACCTCGCTTATGAGATTTGGACTGTCAGCCTTAACATCGCTGAAGGCAAGCACATTGCCAAGGCGAAGTACGGCAGCAAGTGGACTGACGGCGCTGAGTTCGACGTAGTTATCAGCGAGAAGCCTGTAAAGGCTGTCAGCGTTACTGAGGTCAATGCCTCTGCTGATTCTGTCGCAGTCACCGTTAACGGTACTGCCAAGAAGGTAAAGGTAACTTACGCTTCGGGCGCAACCAAGACTTATGACAGAGATGACGCCAATGTCTCCATCGTCGCTGACGGCGACGGCGAGATCTGGACGATCAACGTTAAGCTTCCCGCAGGCGATTACACCGCAACCGCGAAGTACATCGCTGACGGCAAGCAGGTCTGGGATACCACCGATCTTGCTTTCACTGTCGCTTAAGACTGTGAACAAAAACTGAAATCCTGCCCAAAAGGCAGGTGAGAAGGGGAGTCGCTTTAGGGCGGCTCCCCCGATTTTTTGCCCCGAAGTTTACTTGAACTATCTGAAAAAATATGATACAATAGTTGCAGTACAAGTATAATTTTAGGTTGGTGAAAAATTTTATGACTCCGAATATCTCGAAACACACTCTTCAGAGACTGCCGATGTACCTGAGCTATATCCAGGGGCTTCCGGAGGATGCGCCGAAAAATATATCCGCCACAACTATCGCAGAAGCGCTTCAGCTCAATGATGTTCAGGTGCGCAAGGATCTTGCGAGCGTCAGCTCGTCAGGCAAGCCGAAGGTCGGCTACAATGTCAAGGATCTTATCGCGGAGCTCGAGGCATTCCTCGGCTATAATGATATAGACAATGCTGTTATAGTCGGTGCAGGCAGCCTCGGTAAGGCACTGCTCAACTACAGCGGCTTCAAAGCATACGGACTCAACATAATCGCCGCGTTCGATCTGTGCGAAGAGCCGACCGAATTCCAGGGCAAGACGGTCTTTCCGATAGCCCAGCTCGGCAGCTTCTGCCGCAAGGTGAATGTGCATATAGGTATCATCACCGTCCCCGCATCAAGCGCGCAGGAAATATGCGACCTGCTTGTTGAAAGCGGAATCCGCGCTATCTGGAACTTTGCTCCGGTTCATCTCGTTGTCCCGGACGGCATACTCGTCCAGAACGAGAATATGGCGTCGTCGCTTGCCCTGCTTTCAAACCACCTGCGCGAGCAGATGAAAAAGTAAACATAAAAAATCATCGGCTGTCGTTTTTGTTCGACAGCCGATTTTTTGTATCTAATATGTGAAATTTTGATGTGTATATTATAGATGTTGGTAGAGTAAAATGCGCAAATTGGGATTTATAGGTGTATATGCCGATGATAAACGGCTATGGCAATATTACAAATCGGCACAATCGTGTGGGCGAATAATATCAACCAATATCGCGTACTTTTTCGTTATTCACTTTTACTTATCACTTTGAGCGAAGCGAAACAACCCCTCAGTCTCGTCTTACGCCGAGCCAGCTCCCCTACAGGGAGCCCAAATAGATTCTGCGGCAAACCCCAATTTACCCATCTCACAAAAGTGCATTTTTTGTAATATTCATCTTGCAACGCATCAATATAAAGCAAAAAATCCTACCCAACGGAAAACCGTGGGTAGGATTCTTGTTTTATTATACGCTCGCCAAATTTGTCGTGGCTTTTTTACTTTATCGGGACGATGACGAAGCTGTATGCGAGCTCCTTGCGCCCGTCAACTGTGTACTGCGGAAGAACGTCGGGGCCGCAGCTGCCGGTGCCGGTGCCTCTGAGGAAGCCGTCGATGTCAATTGCCGTCGTGTTTTCGGAGTGGAGGTCGTCGCGGTGCATCGAGCGCTGCATCAAAGCCTGCGTGAAGTGCCTTGCGGTGAAGCTGAGATCTCTGTCAGGGTTGCAGATCATCAGTCCGACGCCGTCGGCATCCGTGATGCTGAGCTTGCGAACGCCTGTGCGTACTCCGTAATCCTGCGGCTTGATATAGAACTCATCCATATCGTTGACCGTGGTCTTGTATGTGCCGAATGTCGTGTGCTCTCTGAAATCGATCATGTTCTCATCCGGACCGTAGCCGAGATATTCGATGTTCTCAAAGCTCATCGGCATCTCGAACACAAGACCGAAGCGCGGCAGAGCCGCAGCGGCTCTCTGCTGTGATTTCGAGTTGAACACCGCCTCGACTTTTATGCATCCTGCGGCATCGACTATATATTTAAGATTGACCTTTGCAACAACGCCCTTCTTCGAGCGGAGATTGAAGTCAACGGTAAATTTAGCCGAGTGCTTAGTCGAGGAGAAGTTCACTGAATGCGGAATAGCTTTTATGTCGTCGTATCCGGCCTTTTCCCACTTTGCAATGATAACTCTGTCGTTGTCGAGCATCGCGCGGAAAATGTTCGGAATAAAGCCCTTGTGCGCGGCGGGGGACTGGTTAATGAGCTCCTTTTCGCCGAGCTTGTAGGACGCTATCTCGCCGGTTTTGAGGTCGAATTTCACCGAGCCGCCGTCAAAGCTGACTTTCGCGGAGTTTCTGCCCTCTTTGCACTCCAATTTGCTGCCGGTCGGCAGAGCGACTTTCTTGTGCTCTTTCTTTATTATAACCTGCTCGCGTGCGAGGAAAGCGTCGCCGTCAAAATATTCAAAGTTCATGCGGCAGTCGCAGCCGTCGGGAATCTTTGTTTTGAATGTCACTTTTTCGCTCTTGCAGGGCGCAATGTCGAGCGAGAAACGCTCCCTCTCTTCGCTCTCGATGCCGTCGACCGTCATCGAGCGGACTATTGTGATATAGCCCGAACTGCGGAAGCGGTTTGTGTTCGTGAAAGTGAAGCTGCCGTCGCGGTTGTATTTTGCTCTGATGGGGCGATAGACCGCCTGCATCTCAAGCGCACCGCTCGATGGTGTGCGGTCGGGGTGAACAAGACCGTCAACGCAGAAGTTGCCGTCGTGCTTCTTTTCGCCGTGGTCGCCGCCGTAGGTGTATTCATACGGACCGTTGGCGTGATATACCGCGTGATCCGCCCATTCCCAGATGCAGCCGCCCATAAGATTGTCGTATTTATAGAAGCTGTCCCAGTATTCCTCCATCGCACCGGGACCGAAGCCCATCGCGTGGACATATTCGCAAAGGAAGTAGGGCTTTGTCTTGTAGCATTTGCCCATCTGTGTTCCCTTGCCGACTCTCTCGACCTGCGCGTGCGTCGGGTACATGTCGGAAACAACATCGTAAGCCTTGCGCTTTGTGTGGATAACGCCCTCGTAGTGGACGGGTATCTCCGGGCAGGTCTCGTGCAGATAGTCGTAGCAGACGTCCTGACAGGCATAGCCGCCTGCCTCGTTGCCGAGCGACCACATCGTGATGCACGGGTGGCTCCTGTCGCGGTAATACATTCTCTTGACTCTGTCGAGGTATCTCGGAGCCCACTTGAGATCGTGG
This sequence comes from Oscillospiraceae bacterium, assembly GCA_050873305.1. Taxonomy (GTDB): domain Bacteria; phylum Bacillota; class Clostridia; order Oscillospirales; family Acutalibacteraceae; genus CAG-177. The sequence continues at coordinate 3,310 of JBNMIN010000008.1, read as the reverse complement.
CTTATCTTGTTTATATCATTGTGCGGAGCGTAGAACGCGCCGTGAGTTTCGATATCTGCCTCGTCGACTATATAAAGACCGTATGTGTCGGCAAGAGCTATCAGACACGGGTCGGGGGGATAGTGCGAGGTGCGTATCGCGTTGCCGTTGTACTCCTTGATGAGTTTTACATCTTTTTCATAGTCGTCAAAGGTCATGACATAGCCGGTCTTGCCGTTTGTGTCGTGATGATTGACGCCCTTGAACTTGATAACCTGTCCGTTGAATGTAAAGGTGTTGCCCTTTATCTCCACTGTTTTGAAGCCCGTGATGTTTCTGAGCGTCATGAGCTCTTCGCCGTTCTTGTACAGTGTTATATAAGCGTTGTAGACTGTCGGGATCTCCGCGTTCCACTCGGTGACATCGAGATTATCGAATGTCATGTATGTAAGGCGCTCTGCCTTTACAGTCTCTCCGGCGATAACCTTGCCGTCCTTTTCGAGCGAGAGGGCGACTTCGCAGCCGTTTATTTTGCCTTCGAGTGTGATTTCGACATCCATCGTCCATTTTCCGTCTGCCTTGCGCGGGCGGATATAGTAATCGTTTATGTAGACGGCCGGAAGCCTGTAGAGAAGCACATCGCGGAATATTCCGTTCTCGCGGAACATGTCCTGACATTCGAGATAAGTGCCGGAGCACCATTTGTGAACGACTGCGAGCAGCTCGTTCGTGCCCTCATATATAAATTCCGAGATGTCGAACTCCGCCGAATTGTGCGCGCCCTCGCTGTAGCCGACATACATTCCGTTGACATAGAGGTCAACGCACGGAACGACGCCGAGGAAGCTCAGAATATGAACATCGTCGGAATTTGTCACTTCAAAAGTCTTGCGGTAGATTCCGGCGGACATATGCTCGGGCACATTCGGGTTGGGCAGGTCGAACTCGTAGGGGCAGTTGAGATAGACCGGCGGCTCGTAGCCGGTGCGCTGCCATGTCGAGGGGACATGTATCCTGTCGAACTCAACGCCTGCCGCGTCGAACACTTCGGGGATGAGCGAGATATCATTGTAATATTTGAAATCCCACTCGCCTGAGAGAACCTCGACAAGGTCGGAATCAGTGCGCTCGTGCCTGAGATCGACGGCGCATAGCTTCTCCTTTTTGGAATACGGTATAAAATATGCTCTTCCCGCGAGCTTGTTGTCCTCAATGACCTTGAAGTCGCGGTAATTTGTTGTGTTCAGCTTATACTCCATATAAGAGTACCTCCTCAAAAAGCGCAGTAGTGCAAATTATAAGCACGGATATATTAGCATATTTTTCATCAATCTTCAATCCGTTGGCGGATTTGTTCATAAATTTTTTTAAATGTCCTACCAATTTTGACTATTTTGTGGTATTCTTGTTGAGCCGAGAAAATCATATTGGCTTTTGAAAATTTTATCCCGTGAAAGGACTATTATATGAACAAACAGCACCCGATACCGTTTGACAAAGTGAATATCACAGGCGGATTCTGGAAGGACCGCATTGAGCTCAACGAGTCCGTGACGCTCGACAGCGTGCGCCGCAGATTCGAAGACACCGGCAGATTTTCTGCGCTCAGCTGCGAGTGGAAGCAGGGCGAGCCCGACCGACCGCACTTCTTCTACGATTCCGATGCGGCGAAGTGGATGGAAGCGGCGGCATATGTGCTCGAAAAAAAGAATGACAAGCAGCTTGAGAGCTATGTCGAGGATCTTATCGACCGCATCGAGAGGAACATGACCCCCGACGGATATTTCAATGTCTGGTATACCGTTGTCGAGCCGGGCAAACGCTTCACCGACCGCGACCATCATGAATTATACTGCGCCGGACATCTTATCGAGGCAGCGGTAGCCTACTACGAAGCGACGGGCAAGCGCAGATTCCTCGATCTGATGTGCCGCTATGCCGGACTTATCGACGATGTTTTCCGCAGAGACGATTCCGCAGCGTTCACGACTCCCGGGCATCCCGAGATAGAACTTGCCCTCGTGCGCCTCTATCGCTGCACGGGCGAAAAGCGCTGGCTCGATCTCAGCCGTTTCTTTATAGATAAGCGCGGCAACAACGAAAAAGACAGGGGAGAGGCGAGCGGCTTCGCTTCCGAGGATTATCTCCAGGACAGAATCCCCCTGCGCGACCAGAGCGAGGCTGTCGGTCACAGCGTCAGAGCCTGCTATCTCTACAGCGCGATGGCTGATATTGCCTACGAGTGCGGCGACGAAGAATTGCTCGCGGCGGCGAACAGAATATTCAAAAATATGACGGAGCACCGCATGTATATCACGGGCGGCATCGGCTCGACCCGCATCGGCGAGGCGTTTACCGTTGACGGCGACCTGCCCAACGAGACTGCCTATGCGGAGACCTGCGCCGCTATATCTCTCGCGATGTTCGCTCAGCGTATGTCGCTGACCGCTGTCGATTCGCGCTATGCCGATATCGTGGAGCGGGTCATCTATAACGGATTTCTCTCGGGCACTTCGCTCGACGGAAAAAGCTTCTTCTATGAAAATCCGCTGTCTATAGATCTTCTGAACCGCAAGATAAAATACTGGCGCGGCAATGAAGTACGCCTGCCGATAACTCAGCGCGTCGAGGTGTTCGATTGCTCCTGCTGCCCGCCGAACGTCACCCGCTTTGTCGAGAGCATCGGAAAGTATATATATTCGTATGACAGCGACACCGTCTATGTCCATCAGTTCATGAAGAGCGACACAGATGTTGCAATAAACGGCGGCACGGCGCATATCTCCCAGTCAACGGACTACCCGTCGGACGGTTCGGTGACAATACGCGTCAGCGGCGCGCCCGCGAAGCTTGCCGTCAGAATACCCTCGTGGTGCCGCGACTGCTCGGCGGGAGCCGAACGAGCCGAAAATCTCGGCATCAGCGGCGGCTATCTGTTCTTCGACTGCGAGGACGGCGCTAAGATAGAGCTGGATTTCGATATGTCCCCGGTCATTATCTCCGCCGACCCGTCAGTGCATGAGGACTCGGGCAAGGTCGCCGTCATGCGCGGCCCCGTCGTCTACTGCGCCGAGGGAGTCGATAATGGCGATATATTCTCGCTCGCCGTTTCTCCGGAGCTCAATGCCGAGCCCGTCGATCTCGGATTCGGCATTCCCGCGCTCGATGTTGACGGAACAAGAATGCTCGGAGCGGGTGCTCTGTATGCCCCGGCGGATGAGATGAAATATGAGCCCGCACGCATAAGGCTCATCCCGTATTTCGCCTTTGCCAATCGAGGCGAGAGCGATATGAGAGTCTGGATGAACATAAAATAATTATTATATATAGT